>CAYORZ010000128.1:0-5952 GCA_964406485.1 uncultured Gemmatimonadaceae bacterium
GCGTCGCGCCGGTCCATGGCGTTCATCACCTTGAGGTAGGGACGGATCGTTCCCTCGCCCACGGGTGCGTCCCACTCGCCGTGGAACTCCAGGTCAATGCGCAGGAAACCGTCGGCGGAGGGGGGTGGAGCGGGGACGGGGCCCGGGGTGTCGCCGGCGTGTTCGCCACGATCCGGCCGATTGCCGAAGCTGAAGACGGGGTTGCCGGAGGCCATTTCCAGCGGGACCTCGGTGAGCGGGAGGCCGTCGGAGAACGACACCCGGGCATCGATCCCGAGCGCCCCCACGAGGGGACCGCGAAAGCCTGCGGTGAGGAGGTGGCGACCGAGAAAGGTCTCGGTGCCTTCTCCGGGGTGGCCCGTCCCGTCGGTCCAGTTCCAGCTCAGTGAGTAGCCGAGCCAGCCGGAGTACACGCCGTCTTCGCCCACGACGCGCAGGTCCACCCCCGACGACCGCCGGGTACCGGGTGCGCCACCGAGGTGGTCGAAGCGTTTCACGTACCCCTGGAGTCCCAGTCGGAGGTGGGTGGTGAGGTCCTGGTCGAGCCCCACCAGGGCGTGATCGCTTCGCGCGATCTGCAACCGCGACGACGTCAGCGTCGGTTCGATGACGAGGGGATCGACTCCACTCGGGAGGAGGTCGCCGGGGGGGCGCGCGAACTGGTGGTAGCGCCCGCCCGCGAGGGTGAGGACCGCCGTCGGCGAGAGGGCCCAGGCGAGCGAGCCCCGGAGGGCGCCCCGGAATCCGCCGGGGGTGTAGTGGTCGAAGCGGACGCCCATCCGCCCTGCCAGGGAAGGCGAAATCGCGGTCGCCCATTCGAGGTGGCCGCCGATCGTCCGCCCGTCGACCTTCATCTCGGTGCGCTGACTGCCGGCGTCCCGGTGGAGCGTCGAACCGTAGGTGGTCGCGGTGTGATCGGCAGTGAGTCCGAAGCGGAGCGAAGTGTCGTCGCCGACCTCCCGCACTCCCTCCACCGTCGCCCGGAGCCGCCCCGTCGAACCGCGGGCGAGCACGGGGTCGCCGCGCGAGGTCACCGACGAGTCTGCCCGTAGCGGAAGCTCCGCCCCGTAGCTCGAGGCAGATACCCCCCAGCTCCACCGGGTGGCTCCGACGGCGTGCGTGGCCCGGAGGGAGAGGAGCCGGTTGCTCCACTTCGCCTGCTCGGGGAGGGCGGGGCGCTCCGAGAGTCCCAGTTCGACGGATTCGCGGTTGGCGAAGCCGGTCGCGTCGACCGTGAGTCCCCCTCGCTGCCAGCGCCCGCGCACGATCCCGTCGGCGTAGCCGTAGGGGACGTCGCCCCCTCCGACTCCCCGGAATCCCTCGCCGTGGAGGGAGCGCCCCGAGAGCAGCACGCCTCCCCCGGGGGTCCCCCATTCGGCGGTGGCTCCGGCCGAGAGAAGGTCGAGGTGCCCCCGCAGGTGGAGGTCACCGTCGACGCGTGGGGGACGGGTCCCGAGGTCGAGAATGTAGTCGACTCCTCCGTCCAGGCGGGTGGGGGCCGCCCCCATGAGGTGCGACGCCCGCCCGAGCAGGTCGTTGTCGAAGCCGTCGAGGAGGCCGGAGAGGTGGAAGGGGGTGTAGACGGGCGCGCCGTCGAGGAGCAGCAGCTTCAGGTCGGCCGAGCTCCCCCGCAGGAGGAGGAGCTGTGACGCCCCTCCCGGTTGATCGCCCTGGGGGTCGCGGGTGGTTGCGACCGCCGAGGCGACCTCGGCGAGCCCTCCGTCCAGCACCATCGTCGTGAGGGCGACTTCGGGGGCGGGTGCGCTCATCGCGCGCAACTCGGCGGGGGGGACGCGCGCGACGGCGAAGCGGTCCGTGCGCACGAGGATCCCCTCGAGGTCGACCGGCCGGGGTTCCAGGCGGAGATCGACACGTGCCGTGGCGCCCGCGGGAACGACCACCTCGAGGGCAGCCGGCCGGTAGCCGATCCGCTCCGCCTCGAGATGAAGGCGGCCGGGCGGCACCCGCAGGCGGTAGCTCCCGTCCGGCTCGGAGCGGGTGAGGGCCCACACGCCGTCGGCGGTGCGGTAGCGGATCCAGACGTGCTCGAGACCCGTCCCCTCGGGAGTGTGCACCACGCCCCGGACCTCTCCCGGGGCGGGCTCGCCTGCCTCCTGCGCGGCCGAAGGCGCTGCTCCGGCGAGGGGCCACGCCGACGCCCCGGCGAGCACCAGCGCACCGACGCCGGAGCGGAGGCGCACCCCGAGACGCGCGCGAAGGCGGGTCGGCAACGGCATCGCCCTCATCGCACGACAAAGCGGAGGGTGGCCCCGTCGTCGTCCACGCTCGCCCCTTCGGGAGTGCGCGCGAAGCGTCCCCCCTCGACCACGGCCAGGAGGGCGTCGTTCACCCGGATCTCGGCCCGCCCGCCGCGAGAAAGCTCGATCCGGACCGGACCTTCCGGGACGACCGCCCGCAGCCACCCCTCTCCCGCGCTGAAGTCCGCGGTCGGGGGGCCGAGAAGCGCGGCGCGCTCGGCACCGATCGTCACTTCGATCGCCGTTCCCGCAGGGGCAGTGAGGGCCACATCGACGGCGCCCGTGTCGACCGCCCGGATCCCGGCCTCGAGGGGGGCGGCGGGGGCGTCTGCGGCGGGCACGGCCGGAGCCCCGCTGGCCGGCGCCTCCTCCGTCGTCCAGAGCGTGCGGAGGGGGGAGCCCGGGAGGGTTGCGGCCGCCACCCCTCCGGCGCACAGCAGTGCGAGCACGGCGGCCCGTCGCAGCGGCATCTTCCGCCCGCCGCGCGCCCGCCCCGCCGGTCGCTCGTCGAGCGCCGTGACGGGCGCACCGCGCCCCGGCCCGCCCCGCGTTGCAGCCGCGACCCGCGCCCAGGCGAGGTCCGTCGGCACCGGGCCATCAAGCAGGTCCACCGCCGCGCCCACCACGGCCTCGGCGCGTCGCAGTTCGCGCACGCGTGCACGGCAGTCCGCGCATCGGTCGACATGTTGGGCGACCCCCTCCTCGCCGGTGGGGTGTTCCTGATCGAGCCAGGCCCTCAGCACCCCGTCATCGATGTGGATCATCGGTGTATCTCTCCATGGTGGGTCTCACCGATCGCTTCGCTCCAGGCGTCGGCGAAACGCCGTTGGGCCCGCGCGAGCAAGGTGCCGATCGACGACGGCTGCACGTCGATTTCCTTCGCGATCTCGGTGTAGCTGAATCCCTCCTCCCGCATGAGGAGGAGCACGCGGTCGCGCTCCGGGAGTCCCTCGAGAATCCGGCGCACTGCCGCTACCGTCTCCTGACGCTCGACCTCGCGGTGGGCGTCGGGCGGAGGGGCGGGGGCGACCGGGTGGGCCTCGAGGAGCCGCCTCCGGTTCTCCGTCACCCGCCAACGGTCGCGCACGAGGTTCGAGGCGACCCGGAAGAGCCACGCTTTCAGGGCGGGCTCGGGCCCTTCGACCTCGTCGCGAACGAGCCGCACGAAGGCCTCCTGGGCCACGTCCTGGGCCAGGTCGGGCTCCCCCGTCATCCGCAGGCAGTAGCGGTAGAGGGGGGGGAACTGCTCGTCGAACAGTGCCTTGATTTCCATGCGTACCCAGTCAGGGGTCCCGTCCCGCTCGGGTTCGACCACGTTCCTCCTTCAAACGACCCGGCGGCGGTGGTCGTGACGCGGTGGTCGTGCCGGAAGGTACCCGTGCACACGCCCGCAGGTGTCGCTCGCTCATGCGAGGGCTCAGGCGCCACCGTCGGGAGCCGATACTCCGATGCCGGGCGTCTGCCGCGACCTTTCTTCCCGGCGCTGCCTCTTTCCGGATCCCCTTCGGGCGCCCTATCGTCGTTTCCACCCTCCACTCCCGACACCGAGTGCTGATGGCAGCCCCGCAGAACACCCTCCAGGTCGATGATCACTGGGTCGCCCGGGCGGTCCGCAAGGCCGGTCTTGTCGACGACATCCCTCTCGGTTCGCTCCCCTCCGATGCTACGCCCGCCGAGGTGTGGGAGAGCGTGCGTGACGCGATCCACTCCGACGACGCCACCGTGGCGGTGGCCGTCGCCGACTTCTTTCATACCGAGGTCGCCGATCTGCGACAGGCGCAGCCCGCGGCGGTGCAGCTGCTGCCCCCCTCGATCACCCGCAAGTATCTCGTCTTTCCCATCGCGGACCACAACCGGATCCTCGTCGTCGCGACGTGCAATCCCGCCGACCTCGAGGCCGAGCGGGAGATCGGCTTCGCCTCCGGGCGGCGGGCGGAATTCGTCGTTGCCTCACCCACGGAGTTGCGGCGCGCGATCGACCTCGCCTACGAGCCGGATCGCGCGGTCGAAGATGTGCTCGAGCGCCTGGGTGACATGGACAAGGTCTCGCTCGAGGTGCTCGAGGAAGCCGAGCAGGAGGCGGAGGCCGACGAGGCCGATCTCGAATCCGGGCCGGCGGTCAAGCTGACCAACCTGATCCTGCATGACGCCATCCAGCAGGGCGCGAGCGACATCCACATCCAGCCGACGATGGCCGGCGGGGTGGTGCGGATCCGCGTCGACGGCGTCCTGCGCACCACCATCCAGTTTCCGCTCCCCGTTCTCAACCGCGTGGTGTCGCGCATCAAGGTGGTCGGCAAGATGAACATCGCCGATCGTCTGCGTCCCCAGGACGGCCGGGCGCACATCCTCAATCAGGGGCAGCGTTTCGATCTGCGGATCTCCACGGTCCCCGTGCGCGGATCGGAGAAGGCGGTGATCCGGATCCTCGACCCGGCATCGGTCGGGACCCTCGAGGAAACGGGGCTTCCCGCAGCCGACCTCGAGATGCTCCGCACGCTCCTCCGGAACCGCGACGGGATCATCGTCGTGACGGGGCCGACGGGGTCGGGAAAGACGACGACCCTCTACGGGGCGCTCGCCGAGATCGCCACCGACGAGGTCAACATCATGACGGTCGAGGATCCGGTCGAGTACGAGCTTCCCGGCCTCGCCCAGATCCAGGTCGAGTCGCGCAAGGGGGTGACGTTTGCCTCGGCGCTGCGCGCGATCCTCCGTCAGGATCCCGACGTGATCTTTGTAGGCGAGATACGGGACCTCGAGACGGCCGAGATGGCGGCGCAGGCGTCGCTCACCGGGCATCTCGTTCTCGCCACCGTTCATGCCAACGACGCGGTGGGGGCGATCCGGCGGCTGACCGATATCGGACTCGATGTGGGGACGGTGGGCCAGACCCTGCGCGGATCGCTCGCCCAGCGGCTCGTGCGGCGGGTCTGTCCGGAGTGCGCCGAGCCCGTCACCGGGGAGTGGACGGCTGAAGAGGCGGAACTCGCGCACCGATTCGGGATGGGGCCGACGGTGCGGGCCGTCGGGTGCGACGCCTGCCATCTGCAGGGATACCGGGGACGCCTTCCGGTCGCCGAGATCATGGAGATGAGCCCGACGATCGAGAGCCTGGTGCTGGCCGGGGCGCCCCCGCACAAGGTCGAGGCCCAGGCGCGTGTCGAGGGAATGCGGACCCTGGTCGAGGCAGGGCTCGCACGGGTGGCCGCGGGCGAGACGACCCTGCACGAGATTCAGCGGGTGCTGGGCGGCGAGGTGGAAGGGAGTCCCGACCACCCCGAGCCCGCGGCCGCACCTCTCGCTGCCGTCCCCGACGCCGAGGAGCCGGCCGGCGAGGGAGCGAGGCGCGCCCTGCTCGTCGACGACGACCCCGTCGCCCGGGTCCTGGGGCGCGCCCTACTCGAGCAGGACGGCTTCGAGGTCGAAGAGGCGAAGGACGGCGTCGAGGCCCTCGAGATCCTGCGCCGCGATCCGGATTTCTCCATCGCGGTCCTCGACCTCGAGATGCCGCGCCTCGACGGCAGGGCCACCCTGCGCGAGATGCGCGCGCGGCCCGCCACCGCTGCCCTTCCGGCGATCGTCCTCACCGGCCACACCGAGGCGGAGCTGGAGGCGGAACTCTTCCACATCGGGGCCGACGACTACCTTCCGAAGCCGATCGACGCCGTCCGCTTCAGGGCGCGCGTGCAGG
>CAYORZ010000129.1:0-5836 GCA_964406485.1 uncultured Gemmatimonadaceae bacterium
GTTGTAGTAGGTGCACCGGGTGTCGAGGCAGAGGTTGCCCCCCAGGGTCGCCCGGTTGCGGATCTGCGGACCGGCCACGTGGCGCGCCGACTCTGCCAGGGCGGGGGCGTGCCTCCGTACCCTCGCGTCGCGGCTCGCGATATCGAGGGTGGTCGCCGCTCCGATGTCGAGCACCGCTCCGTCGGCCTCGATCCCCTGGAGCTCGTGCACGGCGGTGAGTCCGACGAGTTCGTCGGGTTCGACGAGACGATGCTTCATGTTGGGGATCAGGTCGGTACCCCCGGCGACCAGCCGCGCTGCCTCTCCGTGCCGGTCGAGCAGTTCGAGGACCTCGTCCAGGTGGGTGGGTCGGTGGTAGCGGTACGGGGGGAGACGCAGCATCGTCGCTCACCCCTCGTCGACGAGGCGCGCGACCATGATGCCATCCTGCCCCCCGATGCCCTGGAGACGCTCGGCGAGGGGGAGTTCGCTGATCTCGACGTCGCGTCCCACGAGGGGGGCGTGCAGCAGGTGGAGGCGGCCGTAGATGTGGAGGGCGAGCGCGGTGTGGGCGATGTCGAGTCCGGCCAGCGTCGAGGTCGCTGCGATGATGTCGCCGTCACGGATTCCCGACTCCACTGCAGCGATCGTCCCTTCCGGGAGGTAGATCCGGGGACCGCGCGCCGTCAGCTCCGCCTCGCGCTCCCGGATCGCGGCCAGGAGGGCCGGATCGGCCAGCTGCCGGTAGGCGTCGCGGTGCGACGACATGAAGTCGATCGGCTCGGAATCGGCGACCCCTCCGAGGTCGGCCGTCACCAGGGTGAGGTGGCCCCGCTCCTCGTGGTTCCAGAGCCAGTCGCTGAAGTAATGCAGGCGACTCGGGTAGCCGGCAAGCACCCCGTCGCGGTAGCGGATCGTGCGCAGGTGCGTCTCGTAGGCGGCGCGCGCGGCGGGGGGGTCGGCGAGGGCCGCGGGACCCTCGTCACGGAGAAAACGGTTCAGCGCCCAGACGTTTTCGATGAAGGTGACGCAGTCCAGCTCGCGGAGGTTGATCACCAGGTGTTCGTCGCCGGGGGCCTCCAGAGTACCCGGCGTGTAGGTGGTCCCGACGAAGGTCCGGCCGAGCTCGGCCATCGCGGTTCCGAGGGGGACGGTGTCGAGTCCCCGGGCGGCCGCCCACTCCACCTTTTCCACCAGGATCGCCCAGTCGCCCTCGGTCCACTTCGTACCGGGAATCGTGTCGATCGAGGCCACGGTCGACCCGGTCGATTCGGTCGGCTCGCGCCCCTCGCTTTCGCGCACCCCGTCACACGCCGTGGTGGCGAGGGTGAGAACCCCCGCCACGGCGGCGAGGGCGGCGACCCGCCGCGCGCCGCCCCTCATGCCCCGACTCCTGCCGCGATGCGGTCGGCGGGGTGGGGCGGCTTGCCCAGCCGTCCTGCGGCGCGCGCCGCCTCGATCGCCCGCCAGACGTGGGGAGGCGAGAAGGGAAGCCGGTCCATGCGCACTCCGACGGCGTCGTGGATCGCGTTGGCGATGGCGGGGATCGCGGGGTGGAGGGGACCTTCGCCCGCCTCCTTCGCCCCGTAGGGTCCTTCGGGGTCGACCGACTCGATGATGATCGCGGTCAGGTCGGGCGTGTCGACGGAGGTCGGAAGACGGTAGTCGAGGAGGGAGGGGGCGTTGTGGAGTCCCGCGCGCCCCTGGTCAACACCCTTGAAGACATGCTCTTCCATGAGGGCTTCCCCGAATCCCATGTAGGCCGACCCTTCCATCTGTCCCTCGACGAGGGTGGGGTTCAATGCGCGCCCGCAGTCGTGGGCGACCCAGATCCGCTCGACCCGCACGACGCCCGAGTCGGGATCCACCTCGACCTCGGCCACATGCGCGGTGAAGGAGTAGGCAGGACTCGCTCCGATCGTCCCGCCACGGTAGCTGCCGTGCACGTCCTTCGGCGTATTGTATGACCCGGTGGCGCCCAGGGTCCCGAAGCGCGCCTCGGCGATCTCGAATGCGCGCCGGATGGGGAGCACCCGCTGGGGGTCGGCGGGGTCGAAGGCCTGCCCCTCCCGGAGCACGACCGCGTCCGGATCGCTCCCCCACTCCTCGGCCACCGCCCGGCGGACCAGGGCCTTCACCTTGCGGCAGGCATCGAGGCAGGCGTTGCCCAGCATGAAGGTGACCCGCGACGAATAGGCGCCGAGGTCGACGGGGGTGAAGTCGGTGTCGCCGCGCATCACCCGTACGTGCTCCAGGGGCACACCGAGTTCCTCGGCCGCGATGTAGGCCATCGCCGAGTCGGTCCCCTGCCCGATCTCGCTCCCCCCGCTGAAGACGGCGACGCGTCCCGAGCGGTCGATCTGCACCTGGATGCCCGACTGGGGCATGTCGTTGGGGTAGATCGGGTAGTTGGTTCCCGAGATGTAGGTGGAGCCGGCGACCCCGAGTCCTCGGCCGAAGGGAAGTCGCCTCCACCGATCCCGCCACCCCGAAGCCCGCTCGACAGCATCGAGACACTCGGCGAAGCCGTTCGAGGTCACGCGCAACTCGTTGATCGTGCGCGTGTCTGGACCGAGCAGGTTGCGCCGCCGCAGGGCGATCGGGTCGAAGCCCCCCGCCTCGGCCAGCTTGTCGACCTGTACCTCGAAGGCGAAGCGGGGCTGGACCGAGCCGTGCCCCCGCTTCGGCCCGCACGCCGGCTTGTTGGTGTAGACGCGGACGGAGTCGAAGCGGTACGACTCGAGGGTGTAGGGGGCGGTGAGGAGCTGGCCGGAATAGTAGGTCGTGACCAGCCCGAAGGAGGCATATGCCCCGCCATCGAGCACGATCCGTGCGTCGACGGCCGTGATGCGCCCGTCGCGGGTCATCCCCGTGCGGTAGCGCATGTCGAAGGGATGGCGCCCCCGGTGCGCGTAGAAGACCTCTTCGCGGGTGTAGAGGATCTTGACCGGTCGCCCCGTCTGGCGCGCGAGGGCGGCGACGCAGAACTCCAGGTCGAAGGGCTCGCTCTTGCCGCCGAACGCCCCACCCACGGGGGGCTGGATCACCCGTACCAGAGCGGGATCGATCTCCAGCACCCGCGCCAGCTCGCGGTGGAGGTAGTGCGGCACCTGGGTGGAGGACCAGACCGTGAGCCGCCCCCCGGGCTCGTACTGCCCGATCGCGCAGTGCGGCTCGATCGCGGCGTGGGTCGTACCCTCGAACCAGTATTCTCCTTCTACTACAATGTCCGACGCGGCCAGCCCCTCCTCGACATCGCCGAAGGCGAGCTTGACCATCTTGGTCACGTTGCCGTTGTGACCCTCCTTCTTCGGGGGGTGGAGAAAGTCTCCCGCCTCGTAGCTTCCCTTCGCCGCAAGGGCGTCCTTCGGGTCGAGGATCGTGGGGAGCGGCTCGTACTCCACCTCGATGAGGTCCAGCGCAGCGAGGGCGGTGTCTTCATCGACCGCCGCCACCGCCGCGACCGCGTCGCCGATGTAGCGGACCCGGTCGATCGCCAGCGCCGTCTCGTCGGGCGTCCAGGGAATGATCCCGTATCGGACCGGAAGGTCGGTGCCCACGAGCACCCCGTGCACGCCGGGCAGCGCGCGTGCCCGGGCTGGATCGACCGAGAGGATTCGAGCGTGGGCGTGGGGGCTGCGCAGGATCTTGCCGTGGAGCATGCCGGGGAGCGCGATGTCGTCGGTGTAGACGGCCCGCCCGGAGGTCTTGTCGAGGCCGTCGATCTTTCGCTGCCGCCGCCCGATGACGGCGAAGTCGTCGCTGCGCATCTTCAGTCCTCCCCCCGCATCCGGGCCGCTGCCGCCTCGACGGCGATGAAGATCCTGGTGTAGCCCGTGCACCGGCAGAGGTTGCCGGAAAGCGCCTCGCGGATCTCGCCGCGGGTCGGGTCGGGGTTGTCGTCGAGGAGCGCGACGGCCGAGCAGAGAATCCCGGGGGTACAGAAGCCGCACTGGGCCGCCCCGTGGCGATCGAATTCGTCCTGGAGGGGGTGGGGACGGGCGTCGGGCGCGAGTCCCTCGACCGTCACGACGTCGCGGCCGACCGCCTCGTGTACGGGAAGGATGCAGGAGAGGGTGGGGCGGCCATCCAGCAGGACGGTGCACGCACCGCAGTCCCCCTTGTCACACCCCTGTTTCGTGCCGGTGAGCCCCAGGGTGTAGCGGAGCACCTCGACCAGGGTGTGGTGCGCGGGGACCCCGACCTCCACGGAGTCCCCATTCACCCGGAAGCGCACGATATCGATGCCTGCGGCCACGCTTCCCCCCTGTTGCGAGTCAAGATCGGGCGTACCCACCGAAAGGTCGGGCGCACGCAGTGTGGCGGCAAGTCGGCCCGGCCGGACCCTCGCCCCCCCCTGCGGGTACCGGGCCACGGACGCCCCCCTCACGCGGGCGGTCCACTGCAACAACTCCACCCGAGAATGGTTTCACCATGCCCTACCCCGAGATGATGATCGCCCCGATGCGCGAGGACCTCGTGCGCATCGGCTTCGAGGAACTCCGCACCGCCGATGACGTCGACCGCGTTCTCGATGAGGAAGCCGAAGGCACGACGCTCCTCGTCGTGAATTCCGTCTGCGGCTGCGCGGCTGGTGCGGCCCGCCCCGGCGTCTACCTCTCGCTCCAGGGCGAAGTCCGCCCCGAACGCCTGACCACGGTCTTTGCCGGTCAGGACCTCGAGGCGACCGAGCGCGCGCGGGAGTACATCACCGGCTATCCGCCGTCGTCGCCGTCCGTCGCCCTCTTCCGTGACGGCGAGCTCGTCTGGTTCATGGAGCGGCACCGGATCGAGGGGAGCACCCCGCAGCAGATCGCGGCGGCGCTCCAGGACGCCTACATCGACCACTGCGACTGACTGCCGACCAGCGCCGGCCGCGGCTCCCCCGGAAGGGTGCCGCGGCCGGCGTCGCTCGTGGAGAGGCGGTCAGTCGGCGACCTGCCCGCGCTTTCGCGCCGCCCACCACCCGTCGACGCTGAAGGCCCCGCCCCCGTGGGCGGCGATGTAGAGGAAAACGGCGAAGAAGAGGAGCGCCAGTTCCCCGCCGTTCTGGATCGGCACCATCCCCTGGGGAAGGTGGGCGAGGATGTAGGCGGTCATCATCTGGATGGCAAGCAGGAGGGCGACCGGACGCGTGAAGAGACCGATCGCGACCAGGAGCCCGCCCCACCACTCGAGGATGCCCGCCACCCACATGAGGCTGAAGGCGGGAACGGCCGCCTCGGCGCCGAAGAGCGCGAAGAGCTTCTGGCCGCCGTGCTGCATGAACAGGAGGGCGGCAAGGATGCGGAGAAGGTTCAGTGCGGCGTGGGCCATGGGGACTCGGGGGTTGGGTGTTCGAGCAGGGCCGGTTCCGGCGCCTCGACCGCGAAAGAATGCGACGGCGACCGTCACTCACGCAATTGCCGGTCGTTCACCACCCCTCGTCCGACCGTTCATCCTTGCGGGCGGCCTTGAGCGCCTTCCGGCGGGCCTTCTTCTCGAAACGACGCCGCTCCCGCGCGTCTTTCGCCGTCTCGCCGGCGTAGCGCACCGTGATCTCCGCGCCGCCCATGACGCAGAGACCGGTGACCCGAACCACGGGCGCAGCGGGATCGAGTGTGCCCGGGAGCGCCTGGTTGTGCTCGATCCCCCCCATGATTCCTGCCCCCGACACCTCGACCCGCACGTCGGGAGGGACGATGACCTCGCCGCCGCCCCAGAAGCAGAAGATGCGGATCTCGGTTTCGCCGGGGGGGAGAGGTGCGTCGCGCAGATCGAGGCTGAAGCCCCCCATGACGCCGATCGCGTAGTTGGTGCGAGCCGGGTACCACGCGCCGGAGCGGCTGCCGCCCCCCATGACTCCTGCGATGAAGCT
>CAYORZ010000130.1:0-5831 GCA_964406485.1 uncultured Gemmatimonadaceae bacterium
TGCAGTTCGGCGAGGTACTCCTGCGCGGCTTCCATCTGGAGGCCGGAGAATCCAAGCTCAGGCGCGTTGTAGAAGACGAACTGGTCCCCCGTGCCGCATGTGAAATAGACCGCGCCAGCGGCGAGCACCCGGCCGTTGACGATGGAGCTTTCCGTGCCTCCGAACGAGTCATCGAAACCGAAGTCGGCGACGCCCGGCTGTGAGGACGCGACGACGACGGTGCCCGCGTCCTCGAGGAGGCGCACCTGGTCTTCGACCTGGGGGCCGCCCTGGACCGCTCCGACAAGAACCCGCTCTACAAGGTGCAGTACGCCCACGCCCGGATGCACTCGATCTTCGGGCGTGCCGGAGTCGATCCCGACACGCTCGCACCGGGGGCGGCCGACCTCACCCGCCTCACCGACCCCCACGAGCGCGAGCTCGTCGGGCAGCTGGCCGACTTCCCCGCGGTGGTGGCACGGGCGGCAGAGGCCCGCGCCCCTCACCTCGTCTGCGACTACCTGGAGCAGACGGCCGGGGCGGTCAACGGGTGGTACCACGCGGGCAATCCGGGGCGCAACCCCGCCCTCGCCGTCCTGGTGGACGACCCCGAGCTGCGGGCCGCCCGCCTCCTCCTGGCTCGCGCGGTGCAGATCGTGCTCCGCAACGGCCTCACCCTCCTCGGTCTCACCGCCCCCACCCGGATGGAGCGGGCGGCAGACGACGACGCCTGATGCCGACCCCGATTCTCGCCGTGGGCAGCGTGGCCCTCGACACCGTCGAGACCCCGTTCGGTTCAGCCGAAGGGGTGATCGGCGGGTCGGCCACCTACTTCGCCGCCGCCGCCTCGCTCTTCGAATCGGCTGCCGTGCAGGTCGTCGGGGTCGTGGGCCGCGACTACCCCCTCGCCGAACTCGACTTCCTCGCCGAGCGCGGCGTCGACCTCTCGGGACTCACGCGGGTCGCGGGGGAAAGCTTCGCCTGGAAGGGACGCTACCACTACGACCTGAACATGCGTGACACCGTCTGGACCAGGCTCGGCGTCTTCGCGGACTTCCGCCCGCGGATCCCGGAGGACTTCCGGGCGTCGCCCTTCGTCTTTCTGGGCAACATCGATCCGGTGCTCCAGCTCGAGGTGCTCGAGCAGATGGCGGCGCCGGCGCTCGTGGCCTGCGACACCATGAATTTCTGGATCGAGGGGAGCCGCGACGCCCTCCTTCGCCTCCTGGCGCGGGTCGACCTCCTCATGGTCAACGACGCCGAGGCGCGGCAGCTGGCCGACGAGCCGAACCTGCTGAAGGCTGCCCGCTGGATCCAGGCGCGCGGGCCGAGGTGGGTGGTCATCAAGAAGGGGGAGCACGGCGCGGTGCTGCACGGCGACGATCGCCTCTTCTTCGTCCCCGGCTTTCCCCTGGAGTCGGCCCTCGACCCCACCGGCGCGGGCGACGCCTTCGCCGGCGGCTTCATGGGGTGGCTCGCGCAGGCACCGCGGCTCGACTCCGAAGCCCTGCGCCAGGCCGTGGTCTACGGCTCGGCCACGGGGTCATTCGCCGTCGAGGCCTTCAGCGTCGACCGCTTCCGGACCCTCACCCTCGACGCGGTGGCCCGGCGGGTCGAAGCCTTCCGCGAGATGACCTTCTTCGAACACGAGACGAGCACGATCCATGGCTGACGGCGGCTGGAGCTACCGCGATGCGGGCGTCGACCTCGACGCGGCCGAGCGCGCGAAGGAGCGCCTCAAGGCGCTCGTGGCAGAGACCCGCGACGAACACACCCTCTCCGAGCTCGGTCTCTTCGGCGGGCTGTACGCCGTGCCCGAGGGGGTCGACCAGCCGGTCCTGGTCTCGAGCGCCGACGGGGTGGGCACGAAGCTGAAGGTGGCCTTCAGGGCCGGCCGGCACGACACGGTGGGGCAGTGCCTCGTGAACCACTGCGTCAACGACATCCTCGTGCAGGGCGCGCGGCCCCTCTTCTTCCTGGACTACCTCGCGACCGGCGAGATGGATGAAGGGGTGGTGACCGAGGTGGTGACCGGCGTGGCGAAGGCCTGCAAGGAAAACAACTGTGCGCTGCTGGGCGGCGAGACGGCGGAGATGCCCGACTTCTACGCCGCCGGCGAGTACGACCTCGCCGGCTTCATCGTGGGGGTGGTGGCGCGCGGGGCGATCCTCGACGGCACGGCCATCGCCGAGGGCGACCACCTTCTGGGGATCCGCTCCTCGGGACTCCACACCAACGGATACACCCTGGCGCGCCGCATCGTCTTTGACCAGATGGGGCTCGACATCGACGACGAGTTCCCCGAGACGGGCCGTCGCGTGGGCGACGTGTTGCTCGATGTGCACCGCAGCTACCTGCCGCTCCTCTGGCCCCTCCTCCAGGAGGGCCGCCTCCGGGGGCTCGCCCACATCACCGGCGGCGGGATCCCCGGCAACCTCCCCCGCGTGCTCCCCGAAGGACTCGGTGCGGTCGTCGACCGCGAGAGCTGGACGCCGCCCCCCCTCTTCCGGGAACTCGCCCGCGCGGGAGGGGTGGCGCGCGACGAGATGTACCGTGTCTTCAACATGGGGATCGGGATGATCGCCGTGGTCGCGCCCTCCGACGTCGAGGCCGTCACGCAGGCCCTCACGGCCGAGGGCGAAGAGGTCGCGCGGCTCGGTCGGGTCGAGAAGGGGAGCGGGGTCCGGTGGGCCGACTGACCCCCTTCCTCGCCCTGGCGGTGGCCGCGCTCGGCGTGGTGGCCGCCGCCACTCCGGGGGCCGCCCAGGACCGGGAGCGGCTGATGGAGCGGTGCGGGGCGGGGCAGCCGCACCTCGTGAGCTGCCGCGACGGGGCCTTCGCCGCCGAGGCGGTGACGGGCGGGGTCGGGCTCGCCCTTTCGGGAGGCAACGAGTTTCCCGGCACGGCATCGACCCTCGGCTACCGTTTCGGCACGACCCCCCGCGTCGCGGCGAGCCTGCGGCTCGGGGTGACCGACGTGGCGGTGCCGGCGATCGGCGGGGGGGTCGGCGACGCCCCCGGCACCTCGTCGTGGATCCCCGCCCTCCAGGGAGGGATGGCGGTGTCGTTGTTCGACGGTTTCCGCCCCCGCCCGACGGTCGGAGGGTTGCTCGCCGTCGACGGTCTCCTCACCGGGAGCATCGCCTTTCTTCCGTCGGGCGGCGGGTACGACGGGTCGGTGTCGGCCTTCGGCTACGGCTTCCGCGTGGGACTCCTGCGGGAGTCCTTCACCCTCCCGGGGGTGACGGCGAGTGTCGTGCGGCGGCACGGGGGTCAGGTCGAGTGGAACGGCGTGCGGGGCGCGGTCCCCGGTGCGGTCGTCCTCGACGGGGTCCGGACGACGTCGGTGCGCGCGACGGTCGGGCGCGAACTCATGGCCCTGGGGATCCAGGTCGGTCTCGGATGGGACCGCGCGACCGCCGACGGCACCATGCAGCCCGCCGGAGGGGGCAGTTCCGTCGCCTTCGAGGGGCTCGCGGCCGACCGCACGCTCTTCTTCGGGGGGGTCACGTTCACGCGGCTGGTCACGCAGTTCCACGGCGAACTCGCGTACGCCTCGGGGTACGAGGCGCGGGCCGACGGGGCGGGGGGCGACCGGTACGACCCGACCGGAGGGAGTCTCCTGGCGACCCTCACCTTCCGCATTCTCTTCTGAGCACGCCGGTGACGCCCGACCTCGCGCCGCTCGACCGCGACCACCTCGAGCGGGCCGTCGAGATCGCCGACCGGGGGTGGGGACGGGTGCACCCCAACCCGCGGGTCGGATGCGTCATTGCCCGCGGGGCCGAGGTCGTGGCCGAGGGGTGGCACGCCGAGTACGGCGGACCGCACGCCGAGGTCGTCGCGCTCCGGGCGGCAGGGGAGGCGGCCCGGGGGGCCACCGCCTACGTCTCGCTCGAGCCGTGCCGCCACCGGGGAAAGACGCCGCCGTGCACCGAGGCCCTCCTGGCGGCGGGGATCTCGCGGGTGGTCTACGGCGCCGCCGATCCGGGAGAGAAGGCGGGGGGAGGCGGAGCGATGCTCCGCGCGGCCGGGATCGAGGTGGTCGGGCCGGTCTTCGATGCCCACCGGGCCCGGGCGCTCAACCCTGCCTTCCACCACCGCGCGCACCACGACCGTCCCTGGCTCGGCCTCAAGCTGGCCCTCTCCCTCGACGGAGGGATCGCTGCCCGACCGGGCGAGGCGACCCGCCTCACCGGGGCCGAGGCAGAAGCGGCAGTGCACCGCCTGCGGGCGGGAGTCGACGGGGTCGTGGTGGGCGCTGCCACTGCCCGCGTCGACGACCCCAGGCTGACGGTGCGCCGGGGCCCGCCGCCGCGGGTGCCCCCGGCGCGCATCGTCGTCGACCCCCGGGCGACGGTTTCTCCCGGAGCCGCCCTCTTCCGCGACCCCGGGGGGGGCGAAGTCTGGATCTTCGTGGGCCCCGAGGCCCCCGCAGAGGCGGTCGCCGCCCTGGAACGGGCCGGGGCCCGGGTCGCGCGCGTCGCGGCGACATCGGCGCACGCCCTCGACCTGACCGAAGTCGTGGCGCGGTGTGGCGCGTGGGGGGCATCGGCGCTGCTCTGCGAAGGGGGCGGACGACTCGGCGCGGCGCTGGCCCGCGCCGATCTCGTCGATCGCCTCCACCTTTTCGTGGCGCCCCGCTTTCTCGGGCCGCAGGCCGTTCCCGCCTTCCCCGACTGGCCCGGGCAGGTCCCGAGCCCTTCCGACCCCGCCTCGCCACCCCCCCTGCAATGGCGTCCGGTGGCACATCCGCGCCTCCGTGGGGTGGATATGGAGGTCGCCTTCGATCGCATCAGGGAGTACGACTGAAGATGTTCACCGGGATCGTCACGGCCCTCGGCACCGTCGAGGCGATCGTCGAGGGGGACGGTGTGCGGCGCATCCGCATCGCCACCCCGCCCGGCTATCTCGACGGGGTCGAGATCGGCGATTCGATCGCCGTCGATGGGGCCTGCCTGACGGCGGTCCTCCTCGACGACGACGCCTTCGAGGTCGACGTCATCACCTCGACGTCGAGCCGGACCCTGGCGGGCCACTACGGGGTGGGCGCTCGGGTCAACCTCGAGAAGGCGATGATCCTGGGCAGCCGGCTGGACGGGCACCTGGTCCAGGGGCACGTCGACGGCGTCGGCACCCTGCACGCGATCGCCGAGGAGGGTGACACGCTCTTCCTCACCTTTGCGGTTCCCGCCGAGGTGTGGCAGTCGACCCTCCTCCACGGGTCCATCACCCTCAACGGGGTGAGTCTGACCGTCAACGGTCTGGACGCCCCGGACCGGGTGGAGGTGGCCCTCATTCCCCACACCCGGGACCACACGAATCTGGGACGCCTCGAGGTCGGCGACGCCGTCAACGTCGAGGGCGACCTGGTGGGGAAGTATGTAGGCAGGATTCTCGCCACCCGCGGCAGCGGGGGGCCGGAGGGCGGTCGTCCGTCCTCCGTTTCATGAACAGGACGCTTTCCATGCCCTTCGATTCCGTCGAGGAGGCCCTGAACGACATCCGTCAGGGCCGAATGATCATCGTGGCCGACGACGAGGACCGCGAGAACGAGGGAGACCTCGTCTGCGCCGCCGAGGCCATCACTCCCGAGATCGTGAACTTCATGACCCGCTTCGGGCGGGGACTCATCTGTGTCGCCCTCACCGGGGAGCGGGCCGACGAATTGGGACTCCCCCCGATGACCGAGCACAATACCGACCCCAACGGGACGGCCTTCACCGTCTCGGTCGACGCCGACCCCCGCTTCGGCGTCACCACGGGGATCAGCGCCCAGGACCGCGCGATCACGATCCAGCGGCTCGTCGACCCGGCTGCCCGCCCGGACGATCTGCGTCGTCCCGGCCACG
>CAYORZ010000131.1:0-5794 GCA_964406485.1 uncultured Gemmatimonadaceae bacterium
TGCGCGACGCCTGCTTGAGGGCGCGGAGGTCGGCCCGCAGCTGGTTGGCGATCCCGAGTCCGGCGGCGTCGTCGGCCGCGCGGTTGATCCGGAAGCCCGACGAAAGCCGTCCGAGCGAGCGGGACACCGCGGTGTTGGACATGCCGAGCGAGCGCTGGGCGTTGATCGATGCGACGTTGGTGTTGACACGCATGGTAGGGTTCCTTCCCTGGAGTGTTGACATCCGGGGCATCCTTGCCCCGGTACAGGCTGGACTTCCAACCTCTGCAGGGAGTGTCGGGCCCGCTGCGGAAACCTTTAGGGAGTGGAGCGATCGTGCAGGAACGCGATGAGGACCGGACCCCGCTGCACGTTCTGGTGGCCGACGATGACCCTTCGTTGCGGCTCGCCCTCACCCTCACCTTCGAGCGCCGCGGCCACCGGGTACGGTCCGCTGCCGACACCGATTCCGCGCGGGAACTGCTCCGTGCGACTCCGCCCGACGTGGTGCTGGTCGACGCGGGGATGCCGCGCAGCGGGGTGGCGTTCTGGAGGGAGTGTCAGGAGGACCCCGGGCCGCTCCCCGTCGCTCTCCTGCTGACAGGCGACGTGAACGCGCTGGGTGAGCTGGCCCGTCACCCGCAGGTGGTGGAAAAACCGTTCGGCTTCGGGGCGCTGGTCGAGCGGGTGGAGACGATGGTGGCCCGCGCCCGGGAGTGACCCCTCAGCGCCCGACGGACTCCAGCGCGCCGACCGCCGACGCACCGGCAAGGTCGGGAGTGCTCGCCACGAAGAGGGTCACCCGACGGTTGCCCGGATTGCGCGGGTCGTCGGGGTAGCGCAGCTGGCGGTCGGCGTGCCCCCGCACCTCGACCACCCGCTCCTCACCGACCCCCTGACCGTTCAGCACCCTCCGGGCCGCGTTGGCCCGGTCGACCGAGAGTTCCCAGTTCGTGTAGCCGTGGTGCGCGTAGGGCGCCGAGTCGGTGTGTCCCTCGACGACGATCGGGTTGGCCAGGGGCGCGAGGGCACCCCCGACCACCTCGAGGACCCGCGCGAGGGCGTCTTCGGGGAGGGCGGAGCCGACCCGGAAGAAGGTCTCGCCGTCTGCCCCCTCGGCCATCTCGACGCGGAGTCCCTCGGCGGTGACGCTCACCGAGATCTCGGCTTCCACCCCCTGGAGGGCGAGGCGCTCCACGCCGGCCCGGATCTCGTCGGCGGCCACTTCCAGCGGACTCCGCTCCCCCCCGCGCGCCGGCGCATCGGGGGCGTAGGTGACCAGGTCGCCCCCGATGAGCGCCGCGCTCGAGCCGGTGGCATACCCCCGCTTGAAGCCGATGGGGTCGTTGAAGTAGCCCTCGACCACATCTTTCACGTCTTCGTCCATCCCCACGATCCACATGACCATGAAGAAGGCCATCATCGCCGTGACGAAGTCGGCGTAGGCCACCTTCCACGATCCACCGTGGTGGCCGCCGCTCGACTTCTTGCGGCGGGGCCGTACGACGATGATCCGGGGAGAGGGACGGAGCGACATCAGGCCGCTCGCGGCTCGGCGCGCGGGGCCGCGCGGGTCATCGCCTCGACCTCTTCGAAGGTGGGACGCTCCTCGGGATGGATGCTCCGTCGGGCGAACTCGACCGAGGTGAGCGGCGAGTCACCCCGCGCGAACGAGAGGATCGCCGTGCGGATGCACAGCATGTAGGCGTGCTCCGCCTTGACCCGCACCTCGATCGATTTCGCGATCGGCCCCACGACCCCGTAGGCCAGGAGCACGCCGAGGAAGGTGCCGACGAGGGCGGCCGCCACGCTTTCGCCGATCACGGCCGGCTCGCCGCCGATCTTTCCCATCGTGATGATGACGCCGAGGACGGCGGCCACGATACCGAAGCCCGGCATGGCGTCGGCGATGGTCGCAACCGCATGGGGCACCTCCATCCGCTCGTCGTGATACTGCTCGATGTCGAGATCGAGGATTTCCTGGAGGTGGTGATCCTCGACCGCCCCCGTCAGGAGCACCTTGAGGGTGTCGGTCAGGAAGCCGAGGGCCGCGACGTGCTCGCGGAAAGCGGGAAACTGGCGGAAGAGATCACTGTTTCCGGGGTTCTCGATGTGATCCTCGATCCCGATGAGTCCGTCGCGACGCGCCGTGTAGAAGAGCTGGTAGAGCACCTGGAGGAGTTCCTGGTAGGCCTCCCTCCGGTAAGGGGTCGGCTTCAGCAGCGCGAGCGTCTCGCGAAAGATCTCCTTGACCACGTGAGGGGGATTGGCCACCACCATGGCTCCGAGGCCCGCGCCGCCGATGATGATGAACTCCGACATCTGCATCAGCACCATGAGGTTGCCACCATGCATGGTGTACCCCACGGCGATGCTGCCGAAGACGAAGATCATCCCTACTATGACGAACACGAACGACCGCCCAGGTTGGGTGGAGACGGGTGCCGTACCAGGCACGCGGCAAGTGGTTCGACCCCGAGTATCGACGAGGCCCCGGAGAACTGGAGCGCATGTGAGCCCCCTCGAAGCGTCCCCCCACGTCCTGGCCAGCCTGGCCCCGGCCCCCGCCACCGAACGGGTGCTGAACGGCTTCTGCCACGACCTCAACGGGCAACTCGCCAGCGCGGCGGGCTTCCTTCACCTCCTGGAGCCTGTCGATGGCGACGGCAGCGATCCGGCCGGGGGGGCGATGGTGCGGGAGCAGCTGCAGGCGTCGCTGGACCGCCTCGAGGACCTCGTCCGGCAACTCCGCTGGCTCGCCAGCAGCGACGGGGACGGGCCCGAGCCCGTGAGCACCGTCGACCTCGTCGGTGCCCTTCGGAACCTGCTGGTACGGCTCCCCCGCTTCCGGAACGCCACCATCGAACGGATCGGGCCCGGCGAGCTTCCCGCGACCCGGGTCGAGATCCACGCGACGTTGCGCGCTCTCCTGACCGCGATCGACGCGGGCACGCCCGGGGGGGCGGTCGATCGGGTCGGGGTCGTCGTCGAGGTGGCCGACGACGCGGTCCGGATCGGACCGGAGTCGCCCGGGCTCCACCGGACGGCAGCGTGGCTCGACGTCGAGGTCGCGCGGGCCGGGCTCGCGTGGAGCGGCGGGGCCGACGGGACCCCGGTCCGCATTCAGTTGCCCCGGCTCTGATCGTCGGGCGAGGGGGATTCCGGAGCGGGCGACCCGGAGCCGGGCAGCCGCGAGTCGGCGTCGGCCGACCCGGATTCGGGGTCGGGCCCGGAGGGGGACGGGGGGGAGTCGTGCGCGGCCGGTGGCCCGCCGGCGCCCTCGACCAGATCGGCCAGGGAGCGGGGCTCGGCGCGGGCGCGGAGGTTTTCCGACGCCACCTCGAGCACGAGTTCCTCGCGCAGGATCGTGACGTCGCCCGGTGCGTCGATGCCGAGGCGCACACTCCCGTCCCCCGTCGCCATGACGACGACGCGGACGTTGCCGCCGATCCGGATGGCCTCCCCGGCCCGACGGGACAGGATCAGCATCAGACGAGATCGAGCAGCGTCCGCAGCATCTCGTCGACGACGTTCACGACTCGGGCACTCGCCGCGTAGGCGGCCTGGAACTGGATCACGCTCACCAACTCTTCGTCCGTGGAGACACCGACAAGACTCTCGCGGCGCTGCATCGCGGCCATCCGCAAGGTCTCTCCGGCCGCAACATCGGTGGAAGCGCCCCGGACCGCCAGTCCCACGCGGGTCACGAGGGTACGGTAGAAGTCGCCCGCGGTCCCGCCGTCGAGGTGGCCGGGACTCCCGGTGGTGCGGAGACCGGCGATGGTCAGCGCGACGTCGTTGGCGCCCGGCTGATACATCCCCCCGCCGTCGGCCGAGCCGGCCGCGATGTTGCGCGGGTCGGCCCGGATGGCCGCATCGAGCGTCAACGTGCTGGCGGTGAGCGCGGCGAGGCCGCCGGACACGTCGAAGAAGTCCGTGCCGGTGGTGCCGTTCGGGCTCGTGCCTGCGCGGTGCGCTGCGTTGACCGTCTCGGCGATCCCGCGGGCCAGGTCGTCGAGGGCACCGCGGAAGGTGGGGAGGTCGTCGTGGAGCAGCTGGAGGGCCGACCCCACGGTGCCGCCGGCTTCGCGCAGCGCGGTGCCGGTGGCGGTCTCGACCCGCCACCCCCCCGCCCCGGCCACCAGCTGCAGCGTCTGGGCCGACGTTCCGCCGACCACGCCGATCCCGCCCACGGTGACGTGGACGTCGCCGCGGGGCTGCGGGTGCACCGCGATGTCCATGATCTCGGCGAGGGCGTCGAGGGCGCGGTCGCGGCGGTCCCCGAGGTCGGGGGCCGATCGCCCGCCGGCCTCGATGGCCACGATCTCCCGGTTCAGCCGCGCAATCTCGCCGAGCAGCTGGTTTGCGGTGGTGACGTCACCCTCGAGCTGGCGGGCGGCGCGTTCGCGGACGGCGTCGAGCCCGTCGGCCACACGGCGGAGGTGCTCGGCCACGAGTTCGCCCCGCTGCACGAGCACGCTGCGGGCGCCGACGCCCGTCGGGTCGTTGGCGAGGTCGGCCCAGGCGGAGTGGAAGGCGTCGAGAGTCGCGCCGAGCCCCGCGTCGCTCGGCTCTCCGAAGGCGATCTCGACCTCGGAGAGGAGCGTCTGGCGCATCCGGTCGCCCATGAGGTCGCTCGTCGCCGACCGGACCTGTCGATCGAGAAGGAGGTCGCGGCTGCGGGAGATGTCGAGCACCCCCACCCCCGCCCCCAGGAGCCCGTCGGGGGTCACGTTGGGGTGGCGGGCGGCGAGGTCGACGCGTTGACGCGAATACCCCTCGGTAGTGGCGTTGGCCAGGTTGTGGCTGGCGACCTCGACCTGGAGCTGCTGCGCGGCCATGCCGGAGCGCGCGATCCCGAGGATGCCGAAGAGCGAACTCATCGTCAGATCTCCCGATCGAGAAGTCGGCGGGGGGCGTGATCTCCGCCCAGGAGGGTGGCCAGGTGCGCCCGGTTGTCGTGCATGAGCTGACGCAGGATCGCCTGGTTCACCTCGACCTCTCGCCGGAGGTCGGCCGCCGTGGCCTGAAGCGCACTCCGGGCCTCGATCAGTTCGACCGTCATCGCGTCGCCCAGCAGGTCGTCGAGATCGCGCAGGCCCGCGTCTTCCCACCCGGCGACGGCCCCCAGCAGGATCCGGCGGCGGCGGCGAGCCTCGGCAAGCGTGCCGGCGACCCGGCTCGCCGCGAAGACCGAGGCGTCGACGGCTTCGGGGTCGGACCGGACGAGCGCCTCGCGCTGGTCCCGAAAGATCGACGCGAGCCTGGTGAGGAGTGTCTCTTCCTCGACCAGTGCCTCGGCCAGACGGTTCGTGTCCACATCGGCTCCCGACTCCTGGTGCACCGCCGCGACGGGGATCACCGTGATCCTCCTGCCTCAGGGTCGGCGCCGCCCATCAGTTGCTTGAGCATGACCGCCGACAGCCCGAGTCCGTTGTCGCCGGTGAGCACCTCTGCCAGGTGGTCATCGAGGAGCGAGGTGTAGAGGTCTCCCCCCGGGGCGTCGGGCGACCCCCCCTCGGGGACCGTCCCGCGCAGGGCGCGCACCAGTTCGCGGGCGAACACCCCCTCGAGGGCGATCGTCGCCTCGCGGAGGCGGGGGTCGACCGACCCGCTGCCCCCGGCGCGCGCGGCAGACGGGGCGCGCTCACCCGCCGTTCCACCGTCCCCGGAGTGCAGGCGGCCGGCTCCGGGGCCGCCCGACTGCATCCGGAGTCCGTTCCCGGCCGCGATGCGCAGCGCCGTCGCGAGGGGATCGGCCCCTCCGATCGCGGAGCTCATCGGACGACGACCCGGGCCTGGAGCGCCCCCACCC
>CAYORZ010000132.1:0-5607 GCA_964406485.1 uncultured Gemmatimonadaceae bacterium
GGTACATGAACGACCCGCCGAAGGCGTCACCCGGGAGGGGCCAGCCGAGGGTGTGGATGATCCGGTCGAGCGGCCGCTTCGTTTCCCACAGCTCCTTCACGCCGAGGGCGTAGATCTGCGGGTTGGCGCTCGCCACGCCTTCCCACTCGTACCACGCCTGCGAGAGGGTGCCGCGCGTCCCTTCGGCGAGCACCGTTACGCGGGCCGTGATGTCCATCGCGGGCATGGCGTCGGCACCGGTGGGCTCGCCGTCGCGGTCGAGTCCCGAGGGGGTGGTGCGCACGCCGCGCACCGCGCGCCCCTCGACGAGGAGGGAGTCCACCGGAAAGCCCGGGAAGACGTTGATCCCCGCCTCCTCGGCCTTCTCGCCCATCCACCTCACGATCTCCGAGAGCGAGGCGATGAAGTTCCCGTGGTTCCGCATCGTCGGCGGTGTGGGGAGCTTGATCGACGACTGCTCCCGGAGCAGATAGACCGCCTCCTGCGTGACGGGGCGCCGGAAGGGAAGGTCATCGTCGGAAAGGCCCGGGAAAAGCTCGCGCAGCGCACGCGGATTGACCACCGCCCCCGAGAGGGAATGCTCCCCGAGCGCGCCCGCCTTCTCGAGCACGCCGATCTCGAGGTCGCCGAGCCCGCCGCCCGCCTCGTTGTCTTCGCGCACGAGGCGCGCCAGCTCGATGGCCCCCGCCAACCCCGCCGGTCCCCCTCCGACGAAGACCACATCCATCGGAATCGCCTCGGAATCCGGCTCTTCGTCGAGAATCAGCCGATCCAGGGGGAGCGGCGGCTGGTGGTCCAGCGGGCGGATCGTCCCTCGTAGCGGTGCGTGAGCCATGGGTTCTTCCGAGGTCGTGTCTGGGGTGCGGGAGCCGCACACCGACGGCGGGACCCTGCCTCCACCCTCGGTGTACCGGCGGCTTCCCCCATCCGCGGCTTCGGCGGGCCGGAATCCTTCGCGACGGCTCGGGAACCGCTGGGGGTCGAATGCGTCTGAAGATACCCGTTCTGTCTTGTCGAGACAGTCCCAGCGTCCGGAGCGTCCATGTCGTCGTCCCGCCCAGCCACCGTCGGAGAACTCCGTGATTCGGGGTACGAGCCCCGCGCCGTCAAGGACGAGATCCGGCACAACCTTCTGGAGAAGCTGCGGCGCGGCGAGGAGCTCTTCCCCGGGGTCCACGGCTACGACGAGACCGTCGTTCCCCGGATCGTCAACGCGCTCCTCGCCCGCCACGACTTCATCCTTCTGGGACTCCGGGGCCAGGCGAAAAGCCGGATCCTGCGGGCGCTCGCGGGACTGCTCGACGAGATGATGCCCGTGCTCGCCGGGAGCGAGATCAACGACGACCCGCTCCGGCCGATCTCGAAGTACGGCCGCGAACTGCTCGAGGAGCACGGCGACGCCGCCCCGGTGGCGTGGGTCGCGCGCGAGCAGCGGTACGTCGAGAAGCTGGCCACCCCCGACGTGACGATCGCCGACATCATCGGCGACGTCGATCCGATCAAGGCGGCGCGGGGAGGCCACATTCTCGCCGACGAACTGACGATCCACTTCGGACTGATGCCCCGCGCGAATCGGGGGATCTTCGCCATCAACGAGCTCCCCGACCTCTCGGGCAAGGTCCAGGTGGGACTCTTCAACGTGCTCCAGGAGGGTGACGTCCAGGTGAAGGGGTATCCGATCCGGCTCCCCCTCGACCTGCTCCTCGTCTTCACCGCCAACCCCGAGGACTACACCGCGCGCGGAAAGATCATCACGCCGCTCAAGGACCGCATCGGGTCGGAGATCCGCACCCACTATCCGGAGCGCCTGGAGACCGGGATGGACGTCACACGCCAGGAAGCATGGACGGAGCGGGGCGGCGTGAGGGTCGAGGTTCCCGAGATCATCGCCGAACTGGTCGAGCGAATCGCCTTCTTCGCCCGCGCAGACAAGCGGATCGACCAGCGCTCGGGCGTCAGCCAGCGGCTCCCCATCACCGTGCTGGAGGTGGTCGTCTCGAATGCGGAGCGGCGCGCGCTCCTCCTGGGCGAGGATCAGGCCGTGCCGCGCGTCGCCGACGTCTACGCCGCCCTCCCCGCCATCACCGGCAAGATGGAGCTCGAGTACGAGGGCGAACTGCACGGACACGAAAAGATCGGCCGGGAGCTGATCGCCTCGGCCGCCCACGCCGTCTACGACGACCGGGCGGGCGGCGCGGACGTCGACGAGATCGTGGACTACTTCGAACGAGGGGCGGCCCTCCAGGTCGGAGAGGACTCCTCGGCGGAGGCGTGTCTGGCGGGATTCTCGACCGTGCCGGGGCTCCTCGACCTGGTCCACCAGGTGGGACTCGCCCCCGAGTCGGCCTCACCCGGCATCCAGGCGACGGCGTGCGAACTCGTGCTCGAGGCGCTGGTGGCCGAACGGCGGGTGAGCCGCTCCTCGTCGGGAAGCTACCGCCGCCCGCCCCATGAGGACGGGCCCACCTTCAACCCCTTCGACCATTGACGACCTCACCGCGGCCGTCGCCCTCCGGAGCGGAGCCCGCGCCTCGTCGGGTGGCGCTCGTCACCGGTGCGTCGCGCGGGATGGGGGCGGGACTCGCCCACCGCCTCGCCGAGGCCGGGTACGACCTCGTGCTCACCGCCCGGGACTCGCGGCGCGGACGCCGCACCGTGGCGTCGGTGCGCGAACAGGCGCAAGAGGGAGCACGGGTGGTCTGGCTGCCGGCCGACCTCTCGGTCGCCGACGATGTCGACCGCCTCGCCGGCGCCGTGCGAACGACGGTCGGCACCCCGGACCTCGTCGTGCACTGCGCCGCCCTGATTCCGCTCTCCGAAGAGCGGACGGCCACGGGGATCGAGACCCAGTGGGCGGTGAACCACCTCGCCCCCTTCCGGCTGACCCACCTCCTCGACGTGGGCGCCGAAGGCGGGTCCCGTTCCCGCCGCATCGTGACCGTGGCCTCGAAGCTCCACCGCAAGGGCCGCATCGAGCGGCGGCCCGACCTCTTCACGGCGGGGCCGTACGACCGCGTGCAGCGGTACCGCGACACGAAACTCGCCAACGTGCTCTTCGCGCGAGCGCTGGCGCGGCGCCTCGATCCCGCCCGCGCCATCTCGATCTCGCTGCATCCGGGGGCGGCGGGGACCGGTCTCTTCCAGGACCTCGAGGGAGTGAAGCGGGTCGACCGGGTGGTCAACCGCACGCTGCGGGGACTCCGGGGCAAGCCTCCCTGGGGACTGCTCGAGTGCATCGACCACCTCTTCGACGCCTGCACCCGTCCGCTGAGCGCCGCCGACCACGGCGGCTATCTCGAGGACGGCGCCTGGTCGACCCCCTCCGACCACGCGCTCGACGACGAGCTGGCGGAGTGGCTCTGGGAGGCGTCGGAGCGGGCACTCGCGCAGACGTCCGGGTAGGCTCGGCGCGCAGCGACAGGCGGCGTCGGCACGACGTCGTCGTGCACTCGTCGCGAACTCACCGCGGGCAGTGGGGTTGGACATCCCTCGCTTTCAGGCAACCGCACAGCAGGGACGAAAGACCATGGCCCAGGCCAGGAACGGCGACACCGTCCACATTCACTACACCGGCCGTCTCGACGACGGCACCGTCTTCGACAGCTCGCGCGACCGCGACCCGCTGTCGTTCACACTCGGACAGGGCCAGGTGATCCCCGGGTTCGAGGCCGCCGTGACCGGCATGGAGGTCGGGGAGTCGAAGACCGCCGAGATCCCGAGCGGGGAGGCGTACGGCCCGCGCCGGCCCGAGATGGAGGTGTCGATGCCGCGCACGCAGCTCCCCGAGGGCATGAACCCGGAAGTGGGCCAGATGCTGCAGATGCAGACGCCCGACGGCCAGCCCATCCCGGTGCGCGTGACCGGCACTTCGGAGGACTCCATCGAGCTCGACGCCAACCACCCCCTCGCCGGCAAGGACCTCACCTTCGAGATCGAACTGGTCAAGGTGGGCTGAGCGCGCCACCACGGTGGAGCGGGGTGGTCGAGCCCGATCGTCGAAGGCGCCCGTCAGCGATCGAGCGCGTCCCGAGCGCGGGCCTCGACCCGCCACGGGATGTCGCGATCGCTGCGGTAGCGGGCCGCCCCGGGGTACGCCGCGGCGGATGGGGGCGGGGGCGGCAGCCCGAGAGTCGCCCCGGACGGCGCCGGAGTCGCGGCCACTGCCCGGCCCTCGGCCGTGAAGAAGACGACCACCGACTCGCGGTCCAGGGCAATCGTCATCCCTCGCTCGTGCACGGCCCGGTGGTGGCGGCGGCAGAGCAGCACGAGGTTTGCGAGGTCGGTCCCGCCCCCGTCGGCCCAGTGCACGATGTGGTGCGCCTCGACGAACCGGCTGTCACACCCCGGAAAGCGACAGCCCCGGTCACGCGCCAGGAGGGCGCGGCGCACCGCAGGTGGAATGGTGCGGGTCCGGCGTCCGACACCCACGATGGGTGTTGCCGCCAGCGCCGACGTTTCCGCGGTAACGTGGGGCGCGACCGCTGGAGCGGGGGTGGCAGCGCGCGTTTCCGCGGTAACGCGGGGCGCGACCCTGCGCGCATGCTCGATCACGGCCACGCCGGCGTCGCAGGTCAGGCGTCGGGCCTGCTCCTTCCCCACCCGGACCCCGTCGAGTTCCGATCGCCTCGACGGCCGGCCGGCAATCAGCGTGTCGGCTGCCACATGCAGCAACACCTGATACCGGTCGGCGCGGCTCGACTCGACGCCGTGGTCCGCTCCGCCGAACCCGGCGGCCAGCGCGCGTTCGGCAAGCAGCCCGACCGCGTCGGCCCGCCGCTGCGCGGGAGTGGGGTCGTCGGCGGTGCTGCCTTCGTCCGCCCGGTACAGTGCATCTTCGGCGGCCTCCACCGCCCGCACCAGCACGGCCCCCACTTCCGGATCCAGCCGTCCGCGCACCCGGTAACTGCCATCGGTGTCGACCACCACCGAGAACCGCCGACGCCGATGCCGGGCCTCTTCGAAGCTCAGCTCCCTCTCGTCGTCCATCGCCTTCCACGCGCGCACGACCCGCTCGAGATTCTCTGCCGATCCGGCCGCGGCGAGCGCGAGCAGGGCCTCCTCGCTCTCTGGGGTGGCCACTCGCGTGAGCGCGCGGGCCTTGGCGTATGGAAGCTCGCCGGCCGCCATCGCCGCTGCGGCTCGCGGCAACCTCGCCAGCGCTCGCGCCGTGCGAACCCGCTCCCGGGCGGAGTTGGGGCGCACGCCGATACGCCACGCCAGCCACTCTGCGCACGAGCCGAAGCCCGCCTCTTCCCAGCCTCGGCGATCGTCAAACTCCACGATCAGCCGCATCATCTCGGCCTCGGCCACCTGAATCGAGCGGGCGAGCTCGGCGATCCGGTCGCCCAGTTCAAGGAGGTCGTCTGCCCGTGCGGCCGCCTCATCCATGATCGCGGCAGGGGCCTGCACCCAACCGGAGGCGTACGCAGGAGCGGCCTCGCGCACGAGCCCGCCGGGCACGGCGCCACCGCGCCCGACCCGCCACACCCCGGCGTCCCGCCGCGCCGCGCATCGCCCCCTCGACCAGTTCGACACCCCATACCCGCCCATGTCCCCCCCCACCTCTGCACGTCATCAGCACCAGAACGATGTGCCAATCTAACCAGA
>CAYORZ010000133.1:0-5579 GCA_964406485.1 uncultured Gemmatimonadaceae bacterium
GGCCGACTACCGCGCCCGCTGGCGAGCGCCGGTGCACTTCGGCTACCGCGGGCACCGGGTATGGTCGATGCCGCCTCCCTCCTCGGGCGGGGTGACGCTGGCACTCACGGCGCACGCGCTGGAAGCCCTCCCGCCCCTCGGTGCGCTCGCCTGGCAGGGCGTGGACCATCTGCACCGGCTCGTCGAGGCGTGGCGGCGCGCCTTCGCCGACCGCAACCACTGGCTGGGGGACCCCGACCAGGTGGCCGTTCCCCTCGAAGCCCTCCTCGACCCCCGCCACGGCGCGGCCCGGGCACGCACCATCGACCTCGAGCGGGCGTCGTCGTCCGCCGTGGTTGGCGCGAGCCACATTGCCGGCGCGCAGGCAGGGCGTCCGCTCGGGAGCTCCGCCGCACCCCCGCCGGCCCACGGCGAGACGACCCACCTCTCGGTGGTCGACCGGGAGCGGATGGCCGTCGCCTTCACCACCACACTCAACACCTGGTACGGAAGCAAGGTGGTCGCGGGCGGGACCGGGGTGCTGCTGAACAACGAGATGGACGACTTCAGCGCCCGCCCCGGAGTTCCGAATTTCTTCGGACTGGTGCAGGGGGCAGCCAACGCCATCGCGCCGGGCAGGCGGATGCTCTCGGCGATGACGCCGACGATCGTGACGGGCGCCGACGGAGACCTCCGCCTGGTGGTCGGAAGCCCCGGGGGGGCGACGATCATCACCACGGTCTTCCAGGTGCTCTCGCACGTGGTCGACTTCGGGCGTCCGCTGGCCGAGGCGGTGGCCGCCCCCCGGGTGCACCACCAGCACCTTCCCGACCGCATCGACGTCGAGCCCGGAGGGCTTCCCGACCCGGTGATCCGCGGACTTCGCGACCGGGGTCACGTGGTCCACGAGGGGGCGGAGCGGTGGGGCGACGTCGAGGCCGTCGCGGTGAGCAGCGACGGTCAGCTGGAGGCAGTGGCCGACCCGCGCAGGGGCGGGGTCGCCCTCGCCTGGTAGGTTGGCGGCCGTGAGGCGGCCCGGGTCACCCGTCGCGGCGGGCGATGAGCTCGATCTCCACCCGGGCGTCGAGGGGGAGCCCGGCCACACCGATTGTCGTGCGCGCGGGGAACGGAGCTTCGAAACGGTCCTGGTACGCGGCGTTCATCGCCGCAAAGTCATCCATGTCGCGAAGGTAGACATTGACCTTCACGACGTCGGCCGGGCCCAGGCCTGCCTCGGCCAGGACCGAGAAGAGGTGGTCGAAGCACTGGTGGGTCTGCGCTTCGACGCCGCCGGTATGGAGGGCGCCGGTTCCGGGGTCGATGGGGGTCTGGCCGGAACAGAAGACGTACCGGCCGTCGTCGATTCCGTGCGAGTAGGGACCGACGGCGCGGGCCGTGGGACTGTGGAGGGGGGTTCGGGGCATGCCGGTGACCGGATCAGGAGGGGCAGGAGTGCGGCCATCCTCGCCCCGGCGCGCCGGCCGCGCCAGTCCGCAGGCCCGCCCCGTCAGCCCAGCGCCTCGAGCAGGCGGTCATGGATGCCTCCGAAGCCGCCGTTCGACATCACCACGACGACGTCGCCCGGCGCCGCGTCGCCCACGATGCCCTCGACGAGCTCGGCGACCGACGGGCGGTAGCGCGCCGGGGTCCCGGCGCCGGTCAGGCGGGCGGCGAGCTCGGCGGGGTCGAGGCCGGTGGTGGCGTCGTAGCGCTCCGGGCGGAAGAGCCCGGCCAGCCACACCCGGTTGGCCCGGCGCAGCGCCGCTTCGTAGCCGTCCTGGAAGCGGCGGAGTTGCGCGGTGTAGCTGCGCGGTTCGAAGACGGCGACCACGCGGCGGTCCGGGAAGCGCGCCCGCACGGCCTCGAGGGTGACCTCCACCGCCGTCGGGTGGTGCGCGAAGTCGTCGATCACCGTGACGCCGCCCACTTCCCCCCGGATCTCCATCCGGCGGCGGACCGTGCGGAAGGTCGCCAGCCCCGCAATCATCGCCCCGAGGTCGGCACCGACCGCCTCGCCGGCGGCGAGCGCTGCCAGGGCATTGCGCACGTTGAACGTCCCCGAGAGCGGCATGGTGACGCGGCCCGCGGGCGTTCCCCGGCGAAGAAGCGTGAAGGCGGTTCCTGTCGGCCCGTGTTCGACCTCGACCGCCCGCCAGTCGGCGATTCCCTCCGTGACCGCACTCGTCCCCGCCTCGGCGTCGTCGACCGGGAGTCCCGTCGAGACGACCGGGGCGGGGGAATGGGCCGCGAGGTCGCGCGCCGCGGGCGTGTCCCACCCCACGACGAGCCGGCCCGACCTCGGCGGGAGGTTCACGAAGCGCTCGAAGGCGAAGCGGTAGGCCTCGTCGTCGCGGTAGATGTCGGCGTGATCGAACTCGACGTTGGTCACCACCGCCACATGGGGAAGGTAGTGCCACATCTTGGGTCCCTTGTCGAAGTACGCGGTGTCGTACTCATCGGCCTCGATGACGAAGAGGTCGCTTTCCGTGAGGCGGAACGAGGTGCCGAAGTTCTCGGCCACCCCCCCGATCAGGAAGGAAGGGTCCAGGCCGGCGCATTCGAGCAGCCAGGCGAGGATCGAGGTGGTGGTGGTCTTGCCGTGCGTCCCCGCAACGGCAAGCACCCGCCGGCCGCGCAGGAATTCGTTCTTGATGGTGTCGGCCGCCGACGTGTAGTGGAGTCTGCGGTCGAGGACCGCCTCCAGTTCGGGGTTTCCCCGGCTCACCGCGTTGCCGACCACGACCCGGTCGGGCGCGGGCTCGAGGTTGGCGGGCGAGAAGCCGTCGACCCAGGGGATTCCCATCTCGTCGAGAAGCGTCGACATCGGGGGGTAGACGCCCGCGTCGGAGCCGGTCACCCGGTGGCCTTTCGCGGCGAGCAGTCCCGCGAGCGACCCCATCGCGGTTCCGGCGATCCCGATCAGGTGGTAGTGCATCGCGGTCGTCCTCATCCGAAGAGCAGCCGCACGAACCAGACGGCGAGGAGCACCGCCGCCAGGTCGGCCGTGAGCCCCGCCGCCACCGCGTGGCGGGTCTTCCTGATGTTGACGGCGCCGAAGTAGACCGCGATCACGTAGAAGGTGGTCTCGGTCGAGCCGAACATCGTGGCGGCCATCTTCACGAAGAGGGAGTCCTCGCCGTACTGCTGGATCATGTCGACCACCAGTCCCGCCGAACCCGACCCGGTGAGCGGTCGCATGATCGCCATCGGCAGCACCTCGCCCGGGAAGCCGATCAGCCGCAGGGCGGGGTCGAGGAGGGCGACCAGGAAGTCCATCGCGCCGCTGGCCCGAAACATCCCGATCGCGAAGAGGATCGCGACCAGGTAGGGGATGATCCGCACGGCCACATGGAACCCCTCCTTTGCGCCCTCCACGAAGCTCTCATAGACGGGCACCCGCTTGTAGAGGCCGTAGAGGGGGAAGCCGACGACGATCACGGGGATCACGAAGGCCGAGAGCAGTCCGATCCATTCGCGCACGAGCTCCATCTCACGCCTCCCCGGTCTGCTGGGGATTCGAGGCCCGCCACCCCGGGAGCCGGGCGTAGAACTTCGCGGCGAGGATGGCGATGACGAGCGAGACACCGGTGGTGAGAATGATCGCGAAGATGAGTTCGTTGATCTGGAGTCCCATGAGCGCCAGGAGGAGGACGGGGGGCATCAGCTGCACGCTCGCCGTGTTGACCGCGAGGAGCATCACCATGTCGTCGGTGGCGGTGTCGTCGGAGGGATTGAGCGTCTGGAGTTCCTCCATCGCCTTCAGACCGAAGGGGGTGGCCGCATTGCCCAGTCCGAAGACGTTGGCGGTGAGGTTCAGGGCGATCATCGCCAGCGCCGGATGGTCTTCGGGGACGCCGGGGAAGAGCGGACGCAGCACCGGACGCACGAAGCGGACGAGGGCGCGCACGAGCCCCGCCTCCTCGCCGATCCGGAGCAGCCCGAGGAAGAGCGCGAGGACCCCGATCAACCCGAGGGCGATCTCGGCCGCCGTGGCCGCGAAGTCGAGGGCGGCCTGCGCGATCGCGCGCATCTTCACGAAGTGGACCGGCTCGAAGTGGAGCGTCACCCGGGTGGGGTCACCCGTCTCGAAGCGCGCCACCCTCCCCTGCAGTCCCCCCTCGTTCGACGCCGAGACGGTCGCGATGGTCGCGAGCGGCTCGGGGAGCTCGATGCCGGGGTCGAGCCGGAGCTGGCGTCCGTCGGCGCTCTGGATCAGCAGCCCGTTCCACCGCCCGGTTTCGGGGGACTCCGTGCCGTAGAAGGCAGCGAAGTCGTCGGGCGGGACCGTGACCACGACCGGGACGGCGCGCCGGTCGGGGGTGTACCCTTCCGGATACTCCAGGGCCACGGGGAGGGGGGTGTCGTTGCGGTAGCGGTCGGTCCAGAGGTCACGGGCATCGTACACGCCCGCGAAAATGAAGCTGCCCACGATGAGGCCGGCCCAGATGTAGTTCAGCATGCAGGGGTGAGGACGGGGGTGGCGGGTCGCCAGTGGGGGGCGCGAGACTCCGCAGGGTAGATCTTCCGGGCCGCAGGCCACAAGGCGCGGACGGCACGAAGCTCGCGTATCGGCGTAGAACCGCCCACACCTTCGACGCCGAGAATGCGCCATGACGCAGTCTTCCGATCCTGACCCCACCCCTCGCGGCCGCCGGTCGGGGAGCGCCCGTTGGGGCTCCCGCCGCCGCGCCGACTCCGACTTCCCCTGGATCGCGGTGGCCGTGGTCGGCCTCCTTCTTATCGGGGGCGCCGCGGCGTGGTACTTCGTCCGGGGGGGCGACGACCCCGACATGGGCGACCCCTTCGCCTCTGACGTGATCACCCCCTCGCCCGACACGGCCGAGGTCACGCGGATCGACGTGCCGCCCCTGGAACTGCCCCCGCTCGCCGAAAGCGATCCGGTGCTGCGGAGAGTGGTGGGCGCGCTGTCCAGCAACCCGCGGTGGGCCGGGTGGCTGGTGACCGACGACCTCGCCCGCCGTTTCGTGGCCGCCGTGGCCGCCGTGGCCGCCGGGGCAGACCCGCGGGAGCGTGTGCCCTTCCTCGCCCCCGAAGGGGACTTCACCGTTCGCCCCGCCCCGGGCGGCGGAGAGCAGATCGACCCGGAGAGCTGGCGCCGATACGACCCTCTGGTCGAAGCCTTCACCTCGTTCGACACCGGCGGCGCGGTGCGCCTCTACCTGCAGCTCGAACCGCTCTTCGACGAAGCCCACCGCGAACTCGGTTTTCCCCCCGATTCCTTCGGGAGCACCTTCGCCACGGCGATCGAGGAAGTGCTGGCCGTGCAGGTGCCGTCCGACCCCCCCGGGGTGGAGCTCGACATCCGGACCTACCTCCTGGTCGACCCGGTGCTCGAGAGTGCGCCCCCCGTCCACCGTCAGCTGATGCGTCTCGGACCCCGCAACGCCGCCCGCGTGCAGGCGAAGCTGCGCGAGGTGCGCGGCGCACTCGTCCGGATGGAGGCGATCCCGCGCATGTAGGAGGCGGGAGGTCCGAAATTATTTTATTAATTTCGGATGTGACGATCCCGCGCATGTAGGGGGCAAGGAGGTCCGAAGTTGCGGGAGGTCCGAAATTGATCTTGTTGATTTCGGACGTGG
>CAYORZ010000134.1:0-5569 GCA_964406485.1 uncultured Gemmatimonadaceae bacterium
CGCCTGCGCCCTCGGTGATGTGGCGGAGGCGATGGGCCCGGGCCACGATCACCGAAGCCAACCGCCTGAAGGGGTGGATCGACCCGTGGAAGGAGGCCAGTGGGCGGCTCGCGACCCTCGCGGAAATGGCCGAACTCCTCGAGATGGAGCCCGACGCCGACCTCGAGGCGGAGTGGGACACCGAGCTTGCCGGCGTGGAGCGCACCATCGAGGACCTGGCGCGACGGACGATGCTCCAGGGCGAGGACGACATCCGCGACGCGATCCTCACCATCCAGCCGGGTGCCGGAGGACTCGAGTCGCAGGACTGGGCTGAAATGCTGTCGCGAATGTACACGCGGTGGGCGCAGGACAACGACTTCGCGGTCGGCGTCCTCGATCTCCAGCCTGCCGACGAGGCGGGGATCAAGGGCGTGACGCTCGAGATCCGGGGGGACTACGCCTACGGCTACCTCAAGGCCGAGACGGGGGTACACCGGCTCGTCCGCATCTCGCCCTACGACCAGCAGGCCCGCCGGCACACCTCCTTCGCCAGCGTCTTCGTTCACCCCGTCGTCGACGACGACATCGAGATCGAGATCGACGAGAGCGACCTGCGCATCGACACCTTTCGCGCATCGGGTGCGGGCGGGCAGCACGTCAACAAGACCGACTCGGCGATCCGGATCACCCACGAGCCGACCGGGATCGTCGTCTCGTGCCAGCAGGAACGTTCGCAGCACAAGAACCGTTCGACCGCGATGAAGATGCTCCGGGCGGCGCTCTACCAGCGCGCCCTCGAAGAGAAGGAGGCCGAGAAGGCCGCCCTCGAGGCGAGCAAGACCGACGAAGGCTGGGGCAACCGCATCCGCTCCTACGTCTTCCAGCCGTACACGATGGTCAACGATCACCGGACGGATCTGAAGTTGTCCGACGTGCACGCCGTCATGGATGGCGAACTCGACCCCTTCATCGAAGCCTATCTCAAGCAGTACGGAGCCCAGCAGGCGTCATGACCGAAGATCTGAACCAGGTGCTGCGCGGACGGCGCGAGAAGCTCGAGGCGCTGCGCGCCGCGGGGATCGAGCCCTTCGCCTACTCCTTCGATCGGTCGCACACCGCCGACCAGGCCCGGGGGGCGTTCGAGGTCGGCGAAGAGGGCGGCACCCTCTCCGATGAAGGCCACGGCGACCCGGTCCGGGTGGCGGGCCGCATCGTCGCCTGGCGGGGACACGGACGCAGCGCCTTTGCCCACGTCGAGGACGGCGAGGGGCGGATCCAGATCTACCTGCGCCGGGACGTGCTCGGCGAGGAATCCTTCGGTCAGGCCACCGACTTCCTCGATCTCGGGGACTGGATCGGGGTGGCGGGGACGCCCTTCCGGACCCGGACCGGAGAGGTGACGGTCCAGGTCACCGAATGGAGCCTCCTGAGCAAGTCGCTCCGTCCGCTCCCCTTCGGAAAGGCCGAGATCGACCCCGAGACCGGCGAGCGCGTCGTCCACTCCGGGCTGCAGGACCCCGAGAGCCGCTACCGGCAGCGCTACGTCGACCTCGCCGTCCACCCCGAGGTGCGCGACGTCTTCCGCACCCGGACCCGCATCATCACCGAGCTCCGGCGCCAGCTCGACTCCGAGGGGTTTCTCGAGGTGGAAACCCCCGCGCTCCAGCCCCTCTACGGCGGGGCGGCGGCGCGCCCGTTCGTCACCCATCACCACGCGCTCGACCAGGTGATGTATCTGCGGATCGCGGACGAGCTCTACCTGAAGCGCCTGGTCGTGGGCGGGTTCGAGGCCGTCTACGAGATCGGAAAGGACTTCCGCAACGAGGGACTCTCGCGTTTCCACAACCCGGAGTTCACCATGCTGGAGTTCTACCGGGCCTACTGGGACTACCACGACGTGATGGACTTCACCGAGCGCCTCCTCGCCGACCTCGTGCAGGCGATCCACGGCACCGACGAGATCGTCGTCCAGGGGACCCCGATCTCGTTCCGGGGGCCCTTCCGGCGTGTGCGCTTTCTCGAGGCCCTCGGGGAGCGGCTCGGGGCCGACCCGACCACCCTCTCCGACGACGACCTGCGTGGGCGGGCCCGGGATCAGGGAATCGGCGATACGGCGACGGCCGGCCGCGGCAAGCTTCTCGACAAGCTCTTCGGCGAGCTGGTGGAGCCGGACCTCATCCAGCCCACCTTCGTGCTCGACCACCCTCTGGAGCTCAGCCCCCTCGCCAAGCCGCACCGCGAGACCGAGGGGGTGGTGGAGCGGTTCGAGCTCTACGTGCACGGGGCGGAGCTCGCCAATGCCTTCAGCGAACTCAACGACCCCCTCGACCAGCGGGCGCGCTTCGAGGCGCAGGCGGCGCTCCGGGAAGAGGGCGACGACGAGGCGCACCAGGTCGACGAGGACTACCTTCGGGCGCTCGAGTACGGACTTCCCCCCACGGGAGGACTCGGCATGGGCATCGACCGGCTCGTGATGCTGCTCACCGACCGCCCCTCGATCCGCGAGGTGATCCTCTTTCCGGCCCTCCGGAGCGAAGAGTAGTCCGGGGTGGACGGCGACCTCCGCCTCGACTGGTTCATCGCCCGCCGCTACCTCTCGGCCCGGCGGCGCGGGGCCGTTCTCTCGTTCATCACCTGGATCGCGCTCGGAGGGGTGACGGTAGGGGTCACGGCCCTGATCGTCGTGATCGCGGTGATGACCGGGATGCAGGAAGACCTCCGCGCCACGATCCTCTCCGGGGCCCACCACATCACGGTGGAGGCCGATGGCGACGGCCGACTGGAGGGGTGGCGCGAGGTGGGTGAGGCCGCCGGAGGTCTCGCGGGGGTGCGTTCGACCACCCCGTACGTGGTGAGCCAGATCAACCTCCGCCGGGGGGAGTACAGTCGTCCGGCCGAGCTCCTCGGGGTCCCCCTCGATGGCCCGGAGGCAGGACCGCAGCTCGAGCAGGCCATCCGGAGGGGGGAGTACGACCTCCGCCCGCCTCCGTCGGGACTCCCCCCGATCCTCCTCGGGAGCGGCATCGCCGACGCCATGCAACTCTTTCGGGGTGATACGGTTCAGGTCCTTGCCTTCGACAACCTCGAGATGGGGCTCACGGGGACGCTCCTTCCCCGCATCCGCCGCTTCCAGGTGACCGGCGTCTTCCGGAGCGGGATGTACGAGTACGACACGCGGCGCGCCTACACCACGCTGGAGGCCGCGCAGGGGATCCTCGATTTCACTGACACGGGCGCGGTGAGTGGCGTCGGGGTGACCCTCGCCGACGGCGACCAGGCGGAGCGCTTCGCCGAACTCCTCGTCCCCCGGATCGATCCCGAGCTCCGCGTCGAGACGTGGGGGACCCGCAACTCCGCCCTCTTCAGCGCCCTCAAGCTCGAGAAGCTGGCGATGTTTCTCGTTCTCTTCCTGATCGTCCTGGTCGCGGCCTTCAACATCGTCTCGACCCTCGTCATGGTTGTCGCCGACCGGACCCGCGAGATCGGGATTCTCAAGTCGATGGGGATGAGCGACCGCGGGATCCTGCGGGTCTTCATCCTGCAGGGGGCGTGGATCGGGGTCGTGGGGACAGCGCTGGGGACGGCGCTCGGACTCGTCGCCTGCTTCCTCATCGACCGGTACGAGATCATCCGGATCCCCCCCGAAGTCTACTTCGTCGACCATCTTCCGGTCTCGCTCCGCCTGGTCGACGTCGTCACCATCGTCGTCGCAAGCATCGCCGTGGCCCTCGTCGCGACCATCCACCCCGCCCTCCAGGCCTCCCACCTCCAGCCGGTCGAGGCGATCCGCGATGCCTGATCACCCCACGGCCGTCCCCGCTCCCCCCCTCCGGGCGGTCGAGATCGAGCGCAGCTACCCCGCGCCCGGGGGAGGAACGCTCGACGTGCTGCGCGGGATCTCGATCACCGTGGAGCAAGGCGAAGCGGTGGCGATCATCGGCGCGAGCGGGGCAGGGAAGAGCACCTTTCTCCACATCATCGGGGCCCTCGACCTTCCGACCCGCGGCGAGGTCTGGCTCGGGGGGACGCCGATCAGCGGGCAGGACCCCACCCAGCTGGCCGCCCTGCGCAACCGGCATGTAGGCTTCGTCTTCCAGTTCCACCACCTCCTGCGCGAATTCACGGCCGCCGAAAACGTGATGATGCCGCGACTCATCGCGGGAACCCCCCGGCGCGATGCCGAAGAGATCGCCCGGGAGCTCCTCGCGGCGGTCGGGCTCGCGACGCGGATGGACCACAAGCCCACCGAGCTCTCGGGGGGGGAACAGCAGCGGGTGGCGGTGGCGCGGGCGCTGGCCAACGACCCCCTCCTCCTCCTCGCCGACGAGCCCTCGGGCAACCTCGACCACCACACCAGCGCGGCGCTCCACGACCTCCTCTTCGAGATCGGGGAGGCGCGCGGCACCTCGATGGTGCTGGTGACCCACAACCTCGAACTTGCCGCCCGCGCCGACCGGGTCCTCCGGCTGGTCGCGGGGAGGCTGGAGCCGGCGTGACGCCCCCGGCTCCCTCGGGGGAGCGCCTGCGGCTCGGGTGGTACATCGCCCGTCGCTACCTCTCGGCGCGCCGCGGGGGGCGGCTCCTCTCCCTCATCACCGGGATCGCTCTCGCGGGCATCACCGTCGGGGTCTGCGCCCTCGTGGTGGTGACGGCCGTCATGTCGGGGATGCAGGAAGACCTCAGGGAGAAGATCCTCTCGTCGACGGCCCACGTGACCATCTTCGAGTCGGGGGCCGATCTGCGGATGTCGGAGTGGCGTCCGGTTCTCGACACCGCCCTCGCCACACCGGGGGTGGTGGCCGGGTCGCCCTTCATCTTCTCGTCGATCCGCATCGTCCGTGACGGGACATCGCGTGCCGTCGACCTCTACGGGGTCCCCCTCGACCCGGAACTCGCCGGCGGCACCACGCTCGAGACGCTGATCCGTTCGGGGGAGCATGACCTGGGGCCGCGTGCCTCGGGACTCCCCGCGATCCTCCTCGGGAGCGGAGTGGCCGAACGGCTGGGTCTCGAGACGGGCGACCAGATCGTGGTGCTCGCCTACGAGAATCTGCGCGAGAGCTTCTCGGGGGTGCCCGCGCCGGCCGTGGGACGCTTCGAGGTCTCGGGCACCTTCGAGACCGGGATGTACGACTACGACACCCGCAATGCGTACACCTCGCTCGAGGCCGCCCAGGCGCTGCTCGACCTCGAGGCCGGCGACGTCGTCTCGGGTATCGGACTCCAGGTGGCCGACCCCGACGACGCGGCCGCCGTGGCCGCGCTCCTCGACAGCCGCCTCGGCTTTCCGCACGTGGTGCTCAGCTGGGTCACCACGAATGCGGGCCTCTTCAGTTCGCTCCGCCTCCAGAAGGTGGCGATGGGGGTGATCCTCTTCCTCATCGTGGTGGTGGCGGCGTTCAATATCGTCTCCACCCTGGTCATGATGGTCGCGGATCGCACGCGCGAGATCGGGATCCTCAAGTCGATGGGGATGACCGACAGCGCGATCCTGCAGATCTTCATCCTCCAGGGCGCGTGGATCGGGATCGTCGGAACGGCGGTCGGAACCGCCATCGGGGTGGGGGTCTGCTGGGTGCTCGACCGC
>CAYORZ010000135.1:0-5532 GCA_964406485.1 uncultured Gemmatimonadaceae bacterium
GGTGGTGGTGCACGGCGGCGTCGCGACGGTCGCTGCCCTCCGCGCCCGCGTCCCGGTGAGCACCCCGCTCGTGGAGTACGGGCACCGGGTCGGGCTCGTGGTGGTGGGCGAGCGCCCCGGTCCCGACCTCCCGCGGGACGTCGCGGGAGCCGTGGCGGCCTTCGACCAGCGGGGGTGCGTCTGCCCCCAGCGGCTCTACCTCGTCGGAACGACCACCGACGCGCGCGCGCTCGCCGGTGGGGTGGCCGAGGCACTGCAGACGCTCGCCACCGAAGTGCCCCCTGGCGACCCGACCACCGACGTCGCCTCGGCGGTGCACCAATTGCGCGGCACCGCCCGCGTGCGGGAGGCGGCGGGGGAGGGCGTGGAGGTGCACGAAGGGGCCGCCACCGGATGGACGGTGGTCCTCGACCCCGATCCGGTGTTCGTGCCGTCGCCCCTCGGCCGGACCCTCGTGATCACCCCGATTCCCGAGTTGGGCGTCCTCGATGAGGTGCTCCCGCCGATCGGGCCCTTCCTGCAGACGGTGGGGGTGGACGGCTTCGCCCCCGACCACCTCGACGGAGTCGCCGAGCGGCTCGGCCGGATGGGCGCCTCGAGGGTGGTGCCTGTCGCGCGGATGGCCTTTCCCCCGGCCTGGTGGCTGCACGACGGCCAGGGGCCCCTCCGTCGGCTGGTACGGTGGGCGGCACGGGGGCCGTACTGATCCCCCGCTGCATGCCCGGGGATCAGTCCTCCGGCTGCTGCTCCGCCCGCCAGATCACCATCTGGCGCACGCCCTTCGGGTTTTCCTCGACACGGACCGTGAGGTGATCGCCTTCCTCGATTCCGATGTCGTCGCGCATATCCTGGGGGATCGTGATCCGGCCCCCGACACCGACGTTGACGTCTCCGTAGTACAGTGTCCGGTAGATGGCCATTCAGTCTCCTCGAATTGGACGGACGGGACAATTCCGAATAATAGCGCTTCGATCGGGCGGTGCAATCCGACCTCCGACGCTCGCCGCTTCCCGTGAAGAAGGCGCGGCCGACGCGCGTAGGGCAGGCCATGCGCGCCGCCTCACCAGAGTATACCCCATTTGCGATCCGGAGTAACGATGCCCACCCCTCCCGCCGTCCGGCTCACCGCGGTCTCGAAGCGTTTCGGGAACCACGTAGCGGTCGCCGACCTCGACCTGACGATCCCCCGGGGCAGCCTGTACGGGCTCCTCGGGCCCAATGGTTCCGGGAAGACGACCACGATCCGGATGATCATGGGGATCCTCCACCCCGACCACGGACAGGTCGAGCTTCTCGGGGCCGCCGACCTCGACGAGGCCCGGCGCCGGCGGGTCGGCTACCTCCCCGAGGAGCGGGGCGTCTACCGGCGGATGAAGGTCGTCGACTTCCTGGTGTTCATGGGTGAGATCCGGGGACTCGCGAGAGACGAGGGGCGACGGCGGGTCGGGGAGTGGCTCGACCGGCTGGGGCTTGCCGACTGGGCGGAGCGACGCACCGAGGATCTCTCGAAGGGGATGCAGCAGAAGGTGCAATTCATCGCGACCGTCGTGCATGAACCCGAGTTCCTGATTCTCGACGAGCCCTTCTCGGGCCTCGACCCGATCAACCAGGACGTGCTGGAAGAGATCGTGCGGGAATTTCACGCGCAGGGCACCACGATCCTCTTCAGCACCCACCTCATGGACCAGGCGGAGCGGCTCTGCGAGCGCGTCTGCCTGATCTCGCGCTCCCGCAAGGTGCTGGACGGGGCGGTGCGCGACCTTCGCCAGGCCGAGCGGGAGGGGGTGGTCGCGGTGGTGTTCGACGGACCCGACGGGTGGCTCGACACTCCCGACGTGCTCCGCTCCGAGCGGGTGGGCGAGGCGATCCACCTCATGCTCGCCGACGACGCCGACCCCGATCGCCTCCTGCGGCGGGGACTCGACGCGGGGGCGTCGTTTCGCCGTTTCGAGGTGGTCGAGCCCCGTCTGCACGAGATCTTCGTGCGGCATGCCGGCGCCGACGTCGCGGTCGACGCCGGTCTTCCCCGCGCCGTCGCGGAGGCCGCGCGATGAGGGGGGTGGTGGGGGCCGTGGTGCGCCGGGAGTATCTGCAGCGGGTGCGTTCGAAGTGGTTCGTGATCGGTACCCTGGCCGCCCCGATTCTCGCGCTGGGGGTGATGGCGCTTCCGATCCTTCTCGCGTCGCAGGGCGTGGAGCGCGACCAGCGCTACCTCGTGGTCGACCACACGGGTGTGCTGCACGAAGGGGTGGTCGAGGGACTCGAGGAAGCCGGATACCAGGTCGAGGTCGCGCACGGGGAGGAGGCCGAGGAAGAGGGGCGGGCCCGGGTAAGGACGGGAGCGCTGGGCGGCATGCTCGTGCTCGACGGGGCTACCCTGGAGCGGGGGGCGGCCCGCCTGGTGGGCGACCGGCGCCCGTCCATCATCCGCCAGGTGGCGATCCGGCAGGTGGTGAGCCAGTCCGCCCTCGAGGTCCGGCTGGGAAGCGACGCCGGTCTCGATGCGCTCCTCGCAGGCGGAGAACTCGACTTCGAGGGCGTGACCGACCAGGCCTCGGGCTTCGATGACGCCGCCTTCGCCGTCTCGTTCATCGGCGCCTTCATTCTCTACATGACGATCCTGATGCACGCCGTCGCCGTCATGCGCTCCGTTCTCGAGGAGAAGACGAACCGGGTCGTCGAGGTGGTGATCTCGGCGATGCGCCCGTCGCAGCTCATGCTGGGCAAGATCCTCGGAGTGGGAGCGGTCGGCCTCACGCAGCTCGCCATCTGGGTCGCGTCGGGGGCCGTCATCGTGGCGGCGGGGATCCCCGCGCTCGCCGCCCTCGCGCCCGAGGTCGGGGCCCTCGCAGACATCCGCGAATACCTCCCCGGCGTCGGCCTCATCGCGCTCTTCGTGATCTTCTTCCTGGGCGGCTACTTCATGCACTCGGGGCTGTATGCGGCGGTGGGCGCGATGTGCAGCACCGACGAAGAGGCGCAGCAGGCGCAGCTTCCGGTGACGATCCTCCTCGTGGTCCCGGTCGTCTTCCTGTCGCAGGTGATCGCCGATCCCGGGGGGGCGTTCCCGGTCGCGCTGAGTCTGATCCCCTTCTTCACCCCGATCCTGATGTTCGCGCGGGCCGCGGTGGGGGTGGTGCCGGTCTGGCAGCTGGCCCTCTCCGTCGCGGGGATGGCGGCGGCCGTCGTCTTCATCGCCTGGCTCGCCGGACGGATCTACAAGGTGGGGATCCTGATGACCGGAAAGCGCCCGACGTTGCCCGAACTCCTGCGGTGGGTGCGCGAGGCCTGACGCGGTCCGGGACCGGCGCCCCGCACGGGACGCCTCAGTCGTCGGGGAGACAGCTGCGGAGGAGAGCGACGAGCTGGTGTTCCTCGAAGGAGCGCGCCCGGTAGAGGACTTCCTCGTACGACGGCTCGATCAGGATCGTCGCGGTGCGATGCGGTGGAGCTTCGTCTTCGGGGTCGGCGGGGGTGAAGCAGAGTCGGGCACCGAAGGCGTCCATCCGCTGCGGCTCTTCCTCGAACTCGACGTGCACTTCCCAGAAGCGTCCGCCGTGCCCGAGGGTGGCCAGGTGGTGCCCGCGGGGAGGGGGTCCGGAGGGGGTGGGGTCGGTGGACGGATTCGGCGCGCTCATGGGTGACGCAGTCTACAACGGAGGGGGAGCCCCTTCCACCCCTTCGTCGGGGGGAGCCCCGTCGTCGTCTCCGTCATCCGACCACTCTCCCCCTGCGGGGGGCGGGGGGGTGCCCGGATGGTGGTGCACGGTACGCTGCGGGAAGGGGAAGACGACACCGGCCTCGTCGAAGCCCTGCTTGATGGCGATGTGGAGCGCATTCTTGACTTCCAGCCACCGCTGCCGGGTGGTCCAGGCGCCGAGTTGCACCTCCATCGCCGACTCCGAGAAGCCCCGGAAGATGAAGACCGGATCGGGCTCGACCAGGACGCCGGGCGTGCTGCGGGCGATCTCGCGCAGGAGGTCCCGGATCCGGTCGATGTCCTCGTGGTACCCCACCCGCAGGAGGACGTCGATCCGCCGGATGGGGAAGCGGGTGATCGTGAGGACCTCGCTCTTGATGAGGGTCTCGTTCGGGATCCGCACCAGCTTGTTGTCGAAGGTGCGGAGCTTCACCGAGAGCATGTCGATCGAGAGGACGATCCCCGTCCGGGAGCCCACCTCGATCACGTCGCCGACCACGAACGACTGCTCACCCATGATGAAGAAGCCGCTGATCAGGTTCGACACCGAGGTCTGCGACGCGAAGCCGAGGGCGATCCCGAGGATTCCGGCCGCCCCGAGGAGGGGAGTGAGCCGGAAGCCCAGCTGCACCAGCACGATCACGATGAGGATCAGCATGCCCGTGTAGGTGATGATTCGCCCGATGATCAGTCCCCGCTGCTCGGTCGACTTGTGCGTGACCCAGTTGCGCGTCCACCGGCTCAGGACGAGGACGGTCGGAGCCCCGATGACGAGGAGGAGGAGGGTGGGGATCAGCGCCGTGGGATCGGCGATCCACCCCTCGACCGTCTCGGCGAGGGAGGGGACGGAGTCGGCCGGTGACTGCGAAAGGAAGGGCCTCACAGCCACCCCTCGATCGACGAGCGGATGCGCGCGAAGGTGCGTGCGGTCAGCCCCCGGGGGAGGGGGGTCGCCGGGGGCGTGAGGAGCGTCGCCTCGGGGGCTTCCAGGGGGGCGTGCCCCGACATCTCGATCCGGCTGAAGGCCTCCTCTCCGAGATACCGCACCCGCGTCTCGTCGGCCCAGAGGCGGTCCCCCTCGCGAAAGATCGAGAGGTGGGCGACCCGGAGGGCGATCCGGTCGACCAGGAGGTGGTCGGCGCTGTCGTTCACGAGCTGCAGCGGGCAGATGCAGAGGTGGGGCGGGAACTCGTCGTCCTGCATCGAGCGGCGGGCGATGGTCTCGAGCCAGTAGCCGAGCTCGCCGTCGAGGGGCGAGCCCCACCACGTCTCGGCCATGGGATTCGTCGGGACGGAAAGGAGCGGTTGCGGCCTGGGGCCCAGCGCCTCGATCTGCACGTGGAGGGGGACCCGGAGGTAGATCCGCGCCCGGGCGCGGCGCAGGAGCCGGAACTCCCGCTCCGGCTTCACGACCACGAGGCGGTCGGGGTGAACCGGCGTGAAGCGGATGCGCCCCGTCCACTCTTCGGGCGCCCACCGGGTCCACTCGGGCTCCCGCTCGTCGTGGGTGTGGGCCAGGCGCAACTCGCCCGCCGCCGCCGCGAAGGAGAGCCGTAGCGCACCGAAGTGCACGGTGCGCGGCTTCCCCTCGACGTCGTGCTCCCCCCACAGGCTCATCGTCTCGGTGTTCATCGTCTCATGATTCGAGGGCGCGCCGGGCCCGGGCAAGAGCCACGTGGAGTTCCCGCTCTTCGGCCCGGTCGAGGGGGTGGGGAGAGAAGCGCGCCCGCAGGTAGAGTTCGACCAGGCGGGCTGCGGGCGGACCGGCGGGGGGCCGCTCGTTCGCGATCCGCTCGGCGAGGTGGAGGGGGGTGACGGCGCTCCGGTCGACG
>CAYORZ010000136.1:0-5482 GCA_964406485.1 uncultured Gemmatimonadaceae bacterium
GCGAGGGCGCGGCTCGTCGAACTCGACGACCTCGTCCTGAACCCCGCCGGGACCGATGGGGCCCGCTTCCTGGGGCTCGCGCTCGCGATGGACATGCGCGACGAGGAAGGGGTGCGGGCGGCCCGGGAGCACGACCCCGCCGTGCGCGACGTGATCCTCACGCTCCTTTCGGCGAAGACCGTCGCCGAACTCTCCGACATCACGGCCCGCCCCGCCCTCCGCGAGGAGCTGCGCGACGGCCTGAACGGGGTCCTCGGCGAAGGGTCGGTGCTCCGGATCTACCTCCCCCGCTTCGTGATCCAGTAGGAGGGATGATGTCGACCGAAGCCACCGTGCCGCTCTACGACTTCCGGCGTCCCACCCGGATCCTGCGTGGTCGCCAGGCGACGCTGCAGGCGCTCTACGGGGTGGCGGCCAAGTCGCTGGAGAGCTGGCTCACCGGACGGATGCGCTCGCAGATCGAGGTCGAGGTCGAGTCGGTGGAGCAGGTGTCGTGCGCCGACTACCTCCCGACACTCGACTCCCCGTGCGCGACCTTCATCTACGAGATCGAGGAGAGCGGCGGCCAGCAGCTGGCGGTCACCTTCGGCCGTGACCTCGTCTTCACCCTCCTCGACCGCCTTCTCGGGGGGGCGGGGGAGCCGCAGGTCGAAACCCGGATCCTGACCCCCCTCGAGCGGCGGGTGATGCGGGTGGTGGCCGATCACACGGCCTCGGACCTGGCCGCGGCGTGGGCCGACCAGCTCCCGCTCACCACCGTCTGGCGGCGCTTCGAGGCGCTCCCCGAGATGATCCAGATCGCGGCGCCGGAAGACGATCTCCTCGTCACCTCGCTCCGGGTGGCGTTCCACGCCCGGAGCAGTTCCATCGTGGTCGCGATCCCCTTCTCCGTCCTCCGCGGCTTCTTCAGCGACGGCCCGGAGCGCCGGGCGCATGGTCCCAAGGGGAATCCCGAGGAGCGCCGGCTCGAGCGCGCCCTCGTCGAGGGAGCCGTGCGCGCCACCGGGATGACGGTCGCCGTGCGCCTTCCGGTCACGGCGGTCGCCATGCGCACCCTCGCAGCCCTTCGCCCGGGCGACGTGCTGCCGACCCGTCTTCCGGTCGACAGCCTCGCCGAGATCCACATCCAGGACTCCCCCCGTTTCCGGGCCCGGGTGGGCCGCCGGGGTGACCAGGTCTCGGCCCAGATCGTCGACGAGGTGGTTGCTGTTCCCTCGTCTCCCGACCCGAACTCCAACGCGTCATGACCATGGATCCCTCGCACGCACCGCCCGCTCCCGCCCCCACGCCTTCTGCCGGGGCCGACGCCCCGCCCCGGAGTCCCGCCGGCCTCGACGGGAGCGCATCGCCGGGGCCGCTCGAGGCGCTCTACGACCTCAACCTCCCGGTCTCGATCGAGCTGGGCCGCACCCGCATGACGGTCGAAGAGGTCCTCGGACTCGGGCGCGGGTCGATCGTGCAACTCGAGCGTCTCGTCGGCGAGCCGGTCGATGTCTACATCTCCGAGCGCCACTTCGCCGTCGGTGAGGTGGTGGTCCTGGGGGAGCAGTTCGGCGTGCGCATCACGCAGATCACCCGGGCCGCCCGGAGCGAGGACGCCTGATGGCCCACCTCCTCCTCTCCGCCTTCTCCAGCCTCGCGCTGATCCTGGGGGTGCTTTTCGGCGTCCTCTGGCTGGTCCGTCGCCAGGGGGCGATCGGTCGGCGAGCGCCCGCCGCCCTGCGGGTGGACGCCCGCCTGGCGCTGGGCCGCAACCAGGGGGTGGCGGTGGTGCAGTGGGAGGGTCGTGCGTTCCTGGTCGCGTACGGCGAAGGGGGGGTGCGTCCGATCGACCACGCGCAGGCCCCCGCCTTCGGCGAGACCCTCGCGGCGGTGCGCACGCAGGACGCCGAGGCCCCCGCATCGTCCGGGGCGACCGACGCCGGTGAGGCGCCGTCCCGCCGGCCTTCTGCCGCGCGCGTCGTCCCCCTTCCCCTCGTGCAGCAGGCCCGCCGCTTTCTCGGGGGACTCCTGGTCGCTGCCGCGGTGGGCGCAGGATCGGGGGGAGCGCTCGCGGCGCAGTCCCCGTCGTCACTCCCGCAGCCCCTCCGCTCCGACGGCGAGCCGGTGGTGACGTCGGGCTTCACCCCCGCCCTCGCGCAGCTCCCCCCTCTCTCCGTGCAGATGGGAGAGGAGGGGGAAGGCTTCCGCCTCGACGGGACCGTCGGGACGGTCGTGCTCCTCGGCCTCCTCGCCGTGGCCCCGACCCTCCTCCTCCTGACGACGAGCTTCACGCGGATCCTGGTGGTGCTGCACTTCCTGCGGCAGGCGCTCGGGACCCAGAACACGCCTCCGGGGCATCTCCTGGCCGCCCTCGCGCTCCTCCTCACCGGAGTGGTCATGGCGCCGACGGCGGCCGAGATCCACCGCACCGCGATCCAGCCGTGGAGCGAAGGGGTGATCGACGAGGGGGCGATGCTCGAGCGGGCCGTGGTGCCCCTGCGGGAGTTCATGCTCGACCACACCCGCACCGAAGACCTCCGCACCTTTCTCGACCTCGACGTCTCGGGGGAACCCGTCGCCACCGAGGCCGACGTCCCGAGCGTCACCCTGATGTCGGCCTTCGCGCTCAGCGAGCTGCGGGCGGCCTTCGAGATCGGCTTCGCGCTCTTCCTGCCGTTCGTCGTGATCGACCTCGTCGTGGCGGCCGTCCTCACGTCGATGGGCATGTTCATGCTCCCGCCGACGATGATCGCGCTCCCCTGCAAGCTGATGCTCTTCGTGCTCATGGACGGGTGGTCGCTCGTGGTGACCAGCGTCGTCCAGAGCTTCGTCTGAGGGCCGCACGATGAGCTATCAGACCGTCGTCGACCTCGCGCAGCACACGCTCATGATGGCGTTGCTCCTCGCTGCCCCCCTCCTCGTCTCGGCGCTCGTCGTCGGGCTGGCGGTCAGCGTGGTGCAGACGGTCACCCAGGTGCAGGAACAGACCGTCGCCTTCGTGGTGAAGCTCCTCGCGGTCGGTGTCGTCTTCTTCCTCCTGCTCCCCTGGACGCTCCAGACCTCGGTCGGCTTCTCGACCGAGATCGTGCGCGCGATCCCGGCGATGGTGCAGTGATGAGCGACGCTCCTCTCCTCTGGGGCGCGGCGGCGCTGCTCGTCCTCTTCCGGGTGGGGGGACTCTTCCTGATCGCTCCCTTCTTCGCCAGCCGCCTCCTCCCCATGCAGGTGCGCGGGGCGCTGGCCGTCCTCCTCACGGTCGTGATCACCCCGATCGCGCTGACCACTCCGGGGGCGGCCGTCCACCTCGACGTCGTCGCCCTGGCCACCGAACTCCTCGTGGGCTTCGGGATCGGCTTCGGCGCGGCCGTACTCGTGGGAGCCGCCGACATGGCCGGCGACATCCTCGGCACCCAGATCGGGCTTTCGGGGGCGTCGGTCCTCGATCCCCTCACCGGCCAGGGGAGCTCGGCGATGGCCCAGCTCCTCGGCTTCACGGTGATCACCCTGCTCCTCGTGACCGGGGGACACCGGGTGATGATCGAGTCCCTCGCGGGGTCGTACGCCTGGGTGCCGCTGGGTTCCGCGCCCGACCTCCACGCCGGGGCCTTCTCGCTCGTCGGCATCGGCACGCGCCTCTTCGCCACCGGGCTCCAGTTCGCGGCCCCCGTCATCGGAACGGTCGCGGTGGGCTACGTGGCGCTCGGGGTCCTCGCGCGTACCGCCCCCCAGCTCAACGTGCTGGCGGTCTCCTTTCCGTTGCAGATCGCGCTCGGGCTCCTGGTGCTCGGGGCGGCGCTCCCCCTCCTGGCCACCCACTTCGCGTCGTGGCCGGTCCACATCGACGAGATGGGCGGCGCGTTCGTCCGCTCCCTGACCGGAGGGCGGTGACGTGGCCGACGACGGATTCCAGGAGCGCACCGAGCAGGCGACGCCCCGCCGCCGGCAGGAAGCCCGCGAGGAAGGGCGGATCCCCCGGTCGCAGGAACTCGGCGCCGCCTTCGGGCTCCTCACCGCCGGGCTGGCCCTCGTCCCGGCCGCCCGCCTCGCGGGCGAGTCCCTCGAACGCTTCTTCCGGCAGAGCCTGGGTTCGCACGGGCGGATGCTCGGCAATCCCGGGTGGACCGCCGGGTGGTTGCGCGAGAGCCTGGGCGGCCTGCTCGTCTCGTTCGTGCCGCTCCTCGTGACGCTGGCCGGAGTGGGACTCCTCGTCGCCCTCGTCCAGGCCCGCGGCACCTTCACAACCAAGCCGATGGAGGTGAAGTGGGAGCGGCTCGCACCCTGGAAGAACATCAAGCGCTTCGTCGGGATCCGCCCCCTGGTCGATCTCCTCAAGGCGCTCCTCAAGGTGGCCATCGTCGGCCTCGTGATCTGGGTGGTGCTCGGGCGGGCCTGGGGATCGCTGATCCAGCTTCCGCAGACCCCCCCGGGGAGTCTGCTCGCGCTCCTCTCCATCCACGTGGTGCGGGTCCTCGTGGCCTCGGGGATCGCCCTTCTCGCCCTGGCCGGAGCGGATTACGCCTACCAGGTGTGGCAGCACGAGAAGGAACTGCGGATGACCCGCGAGGAAGTCCGGAAGGAGCTGCGCGAGACCGAGGGTGACCCCTTCGTCAAGGCGCGGCTGCGACAGATCGGACGCTCGCTCGCCCGGATGCGGATGATGGCCGAGGTCCCCACCGCCGACGTGGTGGTGACCAACCCGACGCATATCGCGGTGGCCCTCCGGTACGACATCGAACAGTCGCCCGCGCCGATCGTGGTGGCGATGGGGGCCCGCTTGACCGCCCAGCGGATCCGCGAGATCGCGGCCGAGTCGGGGGTCCCGATCGTCGAGAACAAGCCTCTGGCCCGCGCCCTCTTCAAGACGGCCGAGGTCGGAGGGGCGGTGCCGCCGGCCCTCTACGTCGCGGTCGCCGAGGTGCTGGCGTTCGTGATCCGCCACGGACTCGGGCGGTCGCGTCGCCTCGTGGAGGTCCGGGCATGAGTTCCACGACCTCTGGCGTGCGCCGTCGCTTCCAGGCGGCTCCTGAAGTCCTGGTGATCGGAGCGGTCGTCCTGATCATCGGACTCCTGGTGCTCCCCCTTCCGCCCTTCCTCCTCGACGTGATGCTGACGATCAGCATCGCCTCGTCGCTGGTCGTGCTGCTGGTGGCGCTCGACACCCGTGACACGCTCGACTTCAGCGCCTTCCCGACGCTGCTGCTCCTCCTCACCCTCTTCCGGCTCGGCCTCAACGTCTCGAGCACCCGGCTGATCCTGAGCGAGGGGAACGCGGGCCAGGTGATCGAGGCGTTCGGCGGCTTCGTCGTCGGGGGGAACTACGCGGTCGGGATCGTGATCTTCCTGATCCTGGTCGCCATCAACTTCGTGGTGATCACGAAGGGTGCGGGCCGGGTCGCCGAAGTCGCCGCCCGCTTCACCCTCGACGCGATGCCGGGGCGGCAGATGAGCATCGACGCCGACCTCAACGCCGGGCTGATCGATGACGCCGAAGCCCGCCGTC
>CAYORZ010000137.1:0-5450 GCA_964406485.1 uncultured Gemmatimonadaceae bacterium
GCCGGAACTCGACGTCCCCCCGGGCGTGCAGGCCGCCCTCGACCACGCACTGCAGCGCCGCCGCGAGGACCGCCCCCCGACGGCGGGTGCGTTTGCCGCCGCGCTCGTGAGCGCGACCCCCGGTGCGGCGGGGACCGGAGCGGCAACGGCGGGAGGGGCGGAAGCCGGCGCGCCCGCCGGAAGCCGGATCCCGCCCACGGCGATCGGTCGGCGCCCGGCCGACGGAGCGCCCGCCCCGGCGCCCCCTCCCGCGGCGGGTGGCCGGAGCCTCGGCCTCAAGGTGGGGGGGGGCATCGCCGCGCTGGCGGTCGTGGGCTTTCTCGCCTTCCGGATCGCGGCGGGGGGGGGCGGGGAGCCCGACATGCCCGTGATGCCCGACGTGGACCCCGCGGGGACGTCGTCGGTCGTGCACGACGACGCCCCGGAAGGGACCACCTCGCCCCCCCCGGAGGAGTCGGGCAACGTCGCCGCACCGGAGGGCACCACCACGCCCGAGCCGCAAGTGGACCCACCGCCGATCCGCACCGACGAAGAGCCGGCCCCCACCCCCGAAACCGCGGCGCTCCGCCCCCTCCCGCCGGCGGCCGAGGTCGAGGACCAGCTCTTCCGACAGCTCACCGCGCTGACCAACCTCCCCACCGCGATGACGTTCCGGGCCGTGCGCGACACGGCCCTCGTCGCCTGGGAGGAGTCGCGCCACCCCGACGGGGTGCGCGCGCTGGCGGCGTACGTCACCGCCTCCGCCTTCGAGGCCGAAGGTGCGGCGGGCGACGCCCTTGCCTGGGCCCGCCGTGCCGTGAGTCTCGCTCCGGAAAACCGCGGCTACCGGGCCCTCCTCGACGCACTCGGCGGAGCGACGCGATGAGCCACGACCTCCTCCCCGGACGGGCCTTCGGAGCGACGGTGGCAGCGGCGACCCACCCCGGGCAGCGGCGGACCGAGAACCAGGACCACTACCTGGTGGCCGACCTCTCGGACCGCGATCCCGACGGCGCCCTGGCCGAGGGGGGAGAAGGGGCGAACGGGGTCACAGGCCCTTCCCGGGTGGAGGTGGGGCCGCGGGGACTGCTCCTCATGGTGGCCGACGGGATGGGGGGAGCCGCCGGGGGAGCCACGGCGAGCGCCATGGCCTGCCGGGCGATCCGGGGGCTGCTCGCGACGGGGTGGAGCGAACTCCGGAGCGGCACGCTCCACCAGCTGGCCCGCCATCTCTCCACGGCCGTCGAGGAAGCCAACCGTCTGATTCATGCCCGCTCCGAAGCCGAGGCGGGGCTGCGCGGGATGGGGACCACCGCCACGGTGGCGGGCGCGCTCGACGGCCACCTGGTCGTCGCCCAGATCGGCGATTCCCGCGGCTACCTCGTCCGCGACGGGACGGCCACGCAGATCACTCGTGACCAGTCGGTGGTCCAGCTCCTGCAGGAGGCGGGCGAGCTCGACGCGGCCCAGGCCCGGAACGATCACCGGGCCAACCTCATCCTCCAGGCGCTCGGCACCCTCCCGGAGGTGACGGTCGACCTCACCCATCACCCCCTCCGTCAGGGCGACGTCCTCGTGCTCTGCTCCGACGGACTTTCGGGGGTGGTCGAGGCCGACGAGATGGCGGCCGCGATCGCCGACCGGTCGCTGGCCGATTCGGCAGAGCGGCTCGTCGCGCTCGCCAACGAGCGGGGTGCGCCCGACAACGTCACGGTCGTCGTCGCCCGCTTCGGAGGCGACGCGCTCCTCCCCCCCCTCCCGGACGACCCGGTGGGACGGATGCCCCTGGCGCTGGAGGACGGGTGACCCTCGAGCTGCGGGTGCTCTCGGGGGGACGCGCCGGCGAGGTGCGACGCTTCACCGAAGACGCGGTTCTGGTCGGGCGGGCGGAGGAGGCGGGGTTGCGACTCGACCCCGAGCACGACCTGCAGGTGTCGGGTCGGCACGCCCGCCTCGTCCGGCACTCCGACGCCTGGTGGGTGGTCGATCTGGGCAGCCGCAACGGCACCTGGGTGAACGGGCTGCGGGTGAGCGAGCCGGTGGCGCTTCACCCCGGGACGCGGATCCGGCTGGGGTGGGAGGGCCCCGAACTGGAGATCCTGGGGCCCGGGACGGCGCGCGTCGACACCTTCGACCGGATGGCGCGCCGCAACCGGATTCTCGCGGGCGGGGTCGCCCTCCTCGCGCTCGCCCTGGTGATCGTGCTCGGCCTCGACCGCCGCTCCCGCGACGCCGACCGCTCGGCGTGGATGGCAGAGCGCGCCGCACTCCTCGCCCGCACCGACTCGTTGATGGCGCTCAGCACGGCGATGCGGGGCCGTCTCGAGGGCGAGATGGCCGGGTTGGCCGATGCCCTCGACGCCTCCCGCCTCCAGGTCGCCCGTCTCCAGGCCGAGCTCTCGCGGATGGACGAAGCCGGCGACCCGGCCCAACTCGCCCGCCTGGAAGAGCAACTCCGCGTCGCGACCGCCGCCCTCGAAACACAGCAGATCGCCGCCTCGATCGACGCCGCGGGGCTCACCGCCCGGGTGCGTCCCTCCGTCGCGCTGGTCTACGTGGAATTCGAGGACGGGCAGCAGTCGGTGGCGACCGGCTTCGCCGTCACGACCGACGGGCGGGTCATCACCAACCGTCACGTGGTCGCCGGTCCGACGGGTGCAAGCCGGGCCACCCGGATCGGCGTCCAGTTCTCCGGCAGCCCCCAGGTCTGGCCGGCCACGGTGGTGCGCACCGATGCCGGGGCCGACCTCGCCCTCCTCGAGGTGCGCAACCTTCTCGGCGGCAACCCTGCGATTCCGGGGATCAACACCCGCGCCGACACCCTCGCCTCCGGTGCTCCCGTCCTCCTTCTGGGCTTCCCCTTCGCGGCCCCCGTCCCGGACGGGTCGGGCCTCTTGCCGCAGGCCCTCTCGACGGCCGGAGTGGTGCGCGGCACGGCCGCAGGCCGGCTGGAGATCCAGGGGTGGGGGGCGGAGGGGGCGAGCGGAAGTCCCGTCTTCGAGGCGCCGGGGCAGGTCGTCGGGGTCCTCTTCGGCGCCGCAGGAGTGGACGACGACCGTCATCTGGTCGCCGTCCCTGCCTCGGCCCTCCTTGCCTTTCTCGAGGGCGACTGACGCCGCCCCGGCGTCAGCCCGTGGGCAGCTGCTGGAGCTTCTCGCGAGCCTCGACGAACTGCGGGAAGTCGGTGGTGACCCGCTGCAGCAGTTCGCGGGCTTCGTCGGTGCGCCCGGCGTCCTGGAAGACGAGCGCGCGGGAGTAGAGGGTCACGGCCTCGGCCGGAATCTCGCGCTCCCTCCGCGCCTCCCGCACCGCCTGCGGGAGCTCGGGAAGCTCCAGCCCCTCGGTGATCGCCTGAGCGAGCTCGACGACGATCCCGTAGATCTGTTCCCGCCGGTCCTGCACCCCGCGGGCACGGAGCAGCTCCCCCGTCTCGACGTCGACCACGCGGGCGTCCATCCGCACCTGCTCGAAGACGTCGACGAAGCTGCCCAGGATCATGTAGCGGGCGCCGATCAGGCGACCGATCCGGGCCGCGGTCTCTGCCTCGATGCGTCCCTGGGCCCCGAGTTCCTGTTCCCGCAGGAGTTCCTGCAGGGCCCCCCGTTCGACCAGCCGGAGCTCGGAGTTCTGCGAGAGCTCGGAAATGAGCATGTCCTGGAGTCCGACTTCGAGCGCCTCGAAGTTCTCCGCTTCGGCGGCGTCGCCGTGAGAACCGGCGTTGTCGAAGCGCATGACGGCGATCCCCGGGCGGGAATCGGCTCCGTCCTGACCGGTTGCGGCCAGCGGGACGAGGAGGAGGGCGACGAGGGCGAGGAGGAGCGGACGCGGGCGCATTTGAGGACTCTCCGAAGGGGTGGGACCACCGATCGGCATACCCTGCATCGTTCACCACGAGCCCTGCGCAAGGCAAGACCGCCAAACGGGCGGGGTGCGCACGACGGCGCCAGACGGGTCGGGGGGCGCGAGGGAGCACCCTTGTCCGCCCCACCGAGTGGAGCGGGAAGTGCCCCGGGATATTTTCACATTGCTGCAGCTTCCATCTTCCCCGTATGTTCGAGACAGATCCCTCGTTACCCCCAGGCCCGTGATTCGAAGAATCCCCTTACGGCACGCCTTCGCCCTCCTGGCGGCAGCCGTCCTGACCGGATGCGCGACCGCCCCCGCGGGGCTCACTCCCCCTCCTCCCTCCGCCATCCCCCAGCTTCGAGCCGGGCACGCGATGGCCCCCGACGACCCGGTGACGGGGTGGAAGCTGGCCGCTGCCCTGCACGCGGGCGGTTCGGCCGACGAGGCGCTCTCGGTCATCGAGGGCACCGTCGCGCGCTCCCCGAACCACCTCCCCTCCCTCCAGCTGCAGGGACTCCTGCTCGAAGAGGCGGGGCGCGCCGGCGACGCGGTGGTCGTCTACGAGCGCATTCTCGCCGACCCCGCGGCGGGGGCCCTGCGCGCGCCGGTCTCGGACCGCCTCGCCCTGGCCCGGCGGGCGGCCCTCCAGGCCGAGGTCGAGGCGGTGCTGCGTGAAGAGGCTCGTCTGGCGGCGACGGCGCCTCGCCCCCGCACCGTCGCGGTCTTCCCCTTCGTCTACCGGGGAGCCGAAGCGCGCCACGCGCCCCTCGGGCGGGCCCTCACCCACATGCTGGTGACCGACCTCGCCGCGACCGACCGCCTCACGGTTCTCGAACGCCTCGAGGTCCAGCTCCTCGCCGACGAGATCGCGCGCACCGACGCCGGGCAGACCGATGTCCAGACCGGCGTCCGCGGAGGGCGGATGCTCGGCGCGGAGCAGGTCGTGCTCGGGCAGATGGGGGGCGACGCGGGGCGAATCGATCTGAGTGCGGGGGTGATCCCCTCGACGGTCGACTCGATCCAGCCGGTGCCGGTCGACCTCAGCGACAGCGTCGAGCGCTTCTTCGAACTCGAGGCCTCCCTTGCTCTCTCGGTCTTCGAGGCGCTGGGAATCGAACTCACCGCGGCCGAGCAGGAGCGGATCGCCCGCCGTCCGACCGAGAGCCTGGAGGCGCTGATCTCGTTCGGCCTCGGCCTCGAGGCGCAAGACGCCGGGCGCTTCAGCGAGGCCCGGGACCACTTCCAGCGCGCGGTCGCCCTCGACCCCTCCTTCGGCGACGCCTCGGCCGCCCTCGAGACCTCGCTCACCCTCGAGGCGGCGGCGACGATGCCCGCCCAGACGTTCGTATCGTACGGCGGGTGGACGATGTCGCCCTCGCCCGACGACCTCTGGCTGAGCCGCCGCACCGACTTCCAGGCGATCGAGACCCTGCTTCCGGGGCTGGAGGGACGCGCGCCCTGGCTCGAAGTGCTCGACGGCGAGACCCTCGCCCCCACCGGAGGCACCCTCGTGATCATCCTCCCCCGCCCCGGAGGAGAACGATGAGCCGGCTCCGCCCCCTCGCGATCGGCGCGGTCCTGGCCCTCGCACCGCGAGGCGCCGACGAACAGCCGCGCGCTGCGCC
>CAYORZ010000138.1:0-5432 GCA_964406485.1 uncultured Gemmatimonadaceae bacterium
GATCAACTCCGGCAAGTCGATCGACCTCCCCGGCTACGCCACGGGCGGTCGGGTCGGGTGGGCACGCCGCCAGACAAGCCGGGCCCGTGACGCGTACCGCGCCGCTGCGGCCGAGCTGCGCGACGCCCAGAAGGCCCAGGAGGCGGCTCGGCGCTCGCGGGACGACCGCGCTCGCGACGAGGCCGCCAAGCGCGTCACCCGGGCCCGCAAGGCCGAGCAGGCCGCCCGTGAGGAGCTGCGCGAGGCGAAGGCTCGCCAGGAGCGGCTGACCGAGGCCGAGCGCGAGCTGAAGGTCGACGTCCGCCGCGGCGTGACCGTCGACCGCGTCACCTCGGGACTGTCCGGCGCGTACTCGGTGATCGACGAGATGCTCGACGCCTCACGTAACACCGACCTGTCCAAGAAGCAGCGCACTGCGCTGAAGAAGGCCGCACGCGACGCCGAGCGCGAGCTCACCCGCCTGTACGGGCAGGCCGAGAAGGTCGAGGCGAAGCTCGCCGAAGCGCGCGACAACGTCGCCGAGCTCTCCCAGATCGCCGGTGCCGTCGCCTCTGCGCTGCAGTCCGAGCAGTCGCTGCGCGCGGCGATCACCCCGGCCACAGAGGACACCTGGGTCGAGCGCACGGACGGGCGCGGCAACGTCTGGCACGAGCAGGTCGCCGGGAAGGCCGCGTCCGTGACGTCGCGGGACCTCGTCGCGGGCGCTCGCGAGCGTGCCGCGAAGATCCGCGCGTTCGCCCAGAAGCTTAAGAAGCTCGCGGACCTGGGCGCGTCCGGGGTGATCCTGCAGGAGATCGCGATGCTCGGCAGCGAGGAGGGCAGCCTGGTCGCCGACGCACTGATCGCGGGCGGCAAGACCGAGGTCTCAGCGCTCAACCGCGCCTACGAGGACATCAAGCGGTTCAGCGAGGACGCAGGCCAGTACGTCACCGAGGGTTTCGCGAAGGGGGGCCTCGCGGCCGCGGAGAAGTTCGTCGCCGAGCTCGAGGCCCGTCAGGAGCGCATCAACGCCGCGATCGCGAAGGCAGGGGAGGGGATCGCGAACGAATTCCTCTCGGCGCTCGGGCTGAAGGTCAACAAGAAGGGCAAGGTCGTCCGGAAGTTCGCCGGGGGGTTCATCGACGGTCCCGGCACGGCGACGTCGGACTCGGTGCCCGCGATGCTTTCCCGCGGGGAGTTCGTCGTGAACGCCTCGGCGACCGCCCGCAACCGTGAGCTGCTCGAGCAGATCAACCGCGGCAACCAGGCCCCGCTCTACCCGCAGGTCATCGTCCAGCCCGCGCCGGTCATCGTGACGACGGTCCTCGACGCCGGCAGCCTCGCCCGCGCACTGGACGGCGCGGCGCTGACCATCGAGGTGGACGGCGAGCCCGTGCGTGGGGTGGTGCGGGCCGAGCTCGCCGACGTCGCCGCGTCCGCCCGCTACGTCTCGGCAGGAGGCTGACCGTGCCCACGAGCCCCGACGGCATCCTCGAAGCCAGCTTCGACCCGCAGTGGGCCGCGGTGAACCTCATCGTCGACGGCGGGATGTGGCCGAGCCCGGTCGAGCAGATCACGATCGTGCGTCAGGTCGCCGGCCTCGCCGACATCCCGGTGCGAGGCATCGACCGCATCTCCGTCGTCGGCGGGACGTTCATCGGCTCGGACTCCGAGGCCCCGCTCGGCGTCCCGGTGACCTATGTGCTCACCGGGCTCGACGCAGACGGCGACCCGGTCAAGACGGTCACGGTCACCACGAGCACCACCGGCGCCGCCGCCGGCATCTGGGTCAAGGTCCCGGGCCGCCCGTCGATGACCGTGCGCGTCCGCGGGCGCGAGCTCGGCGAGATCCAGTCCGACACGATCGGCGGCACCTACCAGATCATCGGCGGGGGCACGATCGCCCAGACGACGGCGCAGTGGGGCGGTATCGCCGCCGACCGGGGCAAGATCGGCCTCACGACCGACCGCGGCCAACACACGGCCGCACTGCAAGACGTCCTGAGCCACGGGCGCGTCCTGCTGCTCCAGCCGGTCGGGACGACGGACCTGCCCGAGGGCTGGTACTACGTCGCCTCTGTCCGCCGCTGGAACCCCGGCGAGTTCGAGGAGTTCGCCGAGCGGTGGTGGTCCCTGGACATCGAGCGCACCGAGGTGCCCGCCGGCGAGGGCCAGGGCATCCCGGGCGTGACGTGGCAGGCCGTCGCCGAGAACTACCCGACCTGGGGCGACGTGCTCGCGAGCGTCGACTCGTGGTTCGACCTCCAGCGAGGGGCCTGACGTGCTCCCCGTCTCCGAGGGGTTCCTCGCGGCCCTGGCGTCCCCCCAGCGCGTCTCGGTGCGCGCCGACGTCTCCAAGGGCGGCAAGCGGCTCTACACCGGGCTGCCCGTCACGGGCGGCAACGTGCAGGTCTCCACGGGGAACCTCACCCGCCGCCGAATCACCCTCACGGTCGCCCCGCGCCTGCGCAACGGCATCTACACCCAACGTCCCGCCCTGCCCGAGACCCCGACCGCCCCGCTGTCGAACCACGGTCAGGAGATCACCGTGTGGTGGCAGCTGCACTACGTGGGTGGAGCCACCGAGACCATCCCGCTCGGCGCCTTCCGCATCGACGACGTCGACGGCTCCCTCACCCACGACGAGCAAGTCACCGTGCGCGGCGTCTCCCGCGAGGCATGGGTCGCCGACGACCGCTTCCTGCAGCCACGCACACTCTCGGGCCCGTCGGCGACGGCGCTCATCGCCCAGCTCGTCCACGAGACCATCCCCAACGTCGAGGTCCTCGACCTGACCACCCGTGACGTCCCGGTCTCCCCGACGACGTTCGAGGAGGACCGGTGGGGCGCCATCCAGGCGCTCGCGGAGGCTGTCCCGGCTGTCGTCTACGCCGACCATTGGGGCCGCATCGTGATCGCGGATCCCCCGACCCTCGACACCCCTCCGGTGTGGACGGTCTCGGCGGGCCCCGGCGGGGTGCTCGTGCGAGCGAGCGCGAGCTCGTCGCGGTCCAACGTCCGCAACGCCGTCGTCGTGCGTGGTGCCTCCCCGTCGGGGGACTTCGCCCCGCTACAGGCCACGGTGGTCGACGACGACCCGACGTCGCCGACCCGCTATGGCGACCCCCACGAGGAGGGGTACTGGGGCAAGGCGCCCGAGTTCGTCTCGAACCCAAACGTGCGCGACCTCGAGCAGGCGCGCGCGATCGCCCGCGCCCGCCTCGCCCAGCGCACCGGAGCCGCGCAGGCCATCTCCGCCTCGACGGTGCCGAACTGGGCGCTCGAGGGTTATGACGTGATCGACATCATCACCGACCCCGCCGATCCCGCGGGCTCGGTGCGTCGCCACGTCGTCGACGGGTACCAGGGGTCGCTCCTGCCCGGCGGGCAGTTCTCGATCTCGACCCGCGACGTCAGGCTGGGGCAGCTGTGAGCGCGGACCTCGCGGCCGCGCTGCTGCGGCGGGTGCGTCAGGACGGGCCCGCCGCGGGGATCCGCCTGGGCCGCGTGACGGCGATCGACACGACCGCGGCCGCGCTCACCGTGGACCTGTCCGGCGCGCTCGTCTCGAGCGTGCGCTGGGTCGCCACGTACAGCCCCGCGGTCGGCGACTTCGTCGTCGTGGTCTACGCCGACGGCGCGTGGGTCGTCCTCGGCAAGCTCTCCAAGGACCTGTCGGCCTCGCCGCCACCGGTCCCGGTGACCGAGGTGCTCGTCCCGTCCTCGGTGCACATGGGCTCGCGCGACATGCTGGCCGGACCGACGTGGTCGTGGGACCACCGCCCGACGAACGAGATCTGGCCGATCTCCCAGGGACGCTGGGACCAGCGCAACGCTTCGGGCAGCATCGTCGTCGCGTCCTACATCGAGGCGGGCATCGTGCGATACCCCGCGAGCTCGCTCGCCGCGCTCCTGCCCCCGGGGGCCGTGATCCAGACGGCGAAGGTCAAGATCCGCCGTCGCCACTCACGGGCGGGCGCTGCGGATGGGACGAACGGCTCCCCGGTCATCTACGGCCACGCCTACACCTCGAACCCCAGCGGGGCGCCGTCTTTCGTGTCGGGCTTCGGGCCGTGGCGCCCCGGGACGCTCGACGTCGGCCAGACAGCGCAGTGGAACCTCCCCTCGGCGTGGGTGACCGCGTGGCTCGCTGGCACCATCCGGGGCTTCGGCATCTACTCCACGGCCTACTCCGACTACCTCACGCTCGAGACGCCCACCAGCTTCCAGGTGGCCGTCACGTACACCGTCCCGTGACGAGGAGCCCTTGATGACCGACCCCGAGCACGACGAGATCGAGCAGGACCCCACCGTGCCGGAGCCGCCCGCGCAGACGCCGACGTTCGAGGAGATCGCCGCCGCCCTGGGCCTGCCCACCGACGCGCGAGCGGTCGTCATCACCCCGACCACGGCGGTCGCGATCGCAGCCGACTACCCCGAGCCACACCCGATGCCCGAGTCAGTGGAGGCGCACCATGGCGAATGAGCCGATCCAGGGCGGTCCCTACCCCGAGCCGATCGACCCGCCCGACGGACCCGGGCAGATGAGCGCGATCGTGGGCTGGGCGGCGGGCCGCTCGGTCATGCGGTTCGCGTCGATCGCTGCTCGCGACGCCGCGCTGCCCGCCCCGGTCGACGGCATGGTCTGCTTCGTCGCGGCCGATAGTGGGTACTACGTCCGGGTCGACGGCGAGTGGCGGGTGCTGTGGCAGGACACCGGATGGGTGGCCATCACGGTTGCAGGCGGCTTCACAGCGGGCGTGGGGGCGGCTGCGCCCCAGGTGCGGCGCATCGGGCGTGAGGTCAAGTTCATGGGCTCAATCACCGGACCCCTGACCACAACCACGACGACCATCGGCACCGTGCCCGCCGGGTTCCGACCCACCGACGCGACCAACGCCACCGCGGCGACCGCTCACGGCAACGGCACGGTCGGCTGGGGGCAGGTGAACGCTAGCGGTGAGATCCGCGTGCGCCTCGCGACCGGCTCGGCCACCACCGGGACGCTTCTGTTCACCCTCTCCGGCTACATGCTGGATTGAGAGGTCAGGCAGCCCATGACGATCACCAAGGGGTGCTGCATCCGGTTCCCCGAGACCGGCCCGATGATCCTCGCGGACTCCTCGCATCGAAACGTCGGCGTCGCGTCGGTCCAGATCGACGCGGCGACCGGCCACCTGCGCGTCACGCACGCTGAGGCCGCGCCCGTCGTCGCGATCACACCCGTGCTCGACGAGACGCTCATCCAGCGCGGCGTCACCGTGGGCGGCAGCGGCGGCGGCGGTTTCACCCTGTGCGTCTTCTACCACCCCGACCACGGAGTGCTCGACCTGCGCACACCCGCCCACTACGCGCTCATCTCAGGGGCGACGTCCCTCGGCCGGCGCAACCAGCACCGTCTCGACGGGCAGGTCCTTGATGCGCATGCCGAGGATCTTCCCCGCCACGTCCTT
>CAYORZ010000139.1:0-5406 GCA_964406485.1 uncultured Gemmatimonadaceae bacterium
TCGACCAGTCCGAGCGCCTCGTCGAGTGGAAGGTCAGTCACCGGCAGCGGGCTGACGGCGGCGAGGATGCGCTCCCGGGCCTCGTCCACGCCAATGGTGGTATCGGTGGGTCGGGATGGCATCGGGGCTCCTTCGGGTCAGCGGCGGCTCAGGCGTCCCGAGTATACGGCGGCTGTCGTGGTGGTGGGCTCCCCATGGTGGCGACCCGACCTATTCTCGTCCAATGGCGTCGATCTCACCCGGGTGGACTGAGAAGCTGCGGCGATGTCGAACCGTGTGGACGCGCCGGCTCGTCAAGTCAGATCACGCTGCCTGAGGTCAGTATGCGGGGGCGTCGGCCGCATGAGGCGACAGGGTGATCTCGAAGTGGCACCGCGCGGGCGGCCCCTGGTCGCAGACCTCACGCACGGGCAGGCCGACGAGGTCCGACAGCATCGCCTCGGCCAGAACGCACCCGTCCGGGTTGCCTTCCACCAGCGCCGCGAGCGGGCAGCTGCAGCCACGGATGGCGTAGCCAGTCTCCGTTGACTCGACCTCCGCGAGACCGCCAAGCTCGGCGAGCACGCCCGTGGCAAGCGCGAGTCCGCTCTGGGCGAGGGTCGGTCGGTACGGCTCGAGCCGGAGCGCCATGAGCTCGAGTTCCGTGGACGAGCGGTCGCCAAAGGCGGCCCGCAGACGCTCTGCTTCGGCCGCATCGATCTCGACCCCCGTGGCGAGGCGGACCGACTCGGGGGAATCGCCCGCGACCACCGCCTTCACCGCCGCCAGACGGCTTTCGGGAGCCAGGTCGGGCCAGGCGGGGTGCTGAAAGGGCCACAGTCCCAGGACCGACCCGAGCAGAAGACCCAGGAGGAGGGCGTGGGCGGCGCGTTCGTAGCGGCGAAGGAACCAGCGAAGGCCGTTGGCGAGAAGGCCGATTCCGACGACGGCCCCGACGCCGACCGAGACGATGATCACGAGCGAGCCCGCGAGATCGGCCCGCAGCGCCGCGGGCCGCAGACTGCCCACGACGATGTCGTAGAGTCCGAGAATCAGCAGGATGTACGATCCCGAGAGGCCCGGAAGGATCATGCTGCTCGCGGCGAGCGCCCCGGCCGCCAGGAACACGGGCACCGTCGGTGCGAGGGCGGTGGACTGCAGCCCGAAGGCGATCATGGCCATGACGCCGATGCCGGTGAGCACCCCGATGGCGACACGCGGATCGAGGGGGCGGACGACCTTCCAGAGGAGGGGGACGCCCCCGAGCGTCATCCCGATGAAGAGGGAGTAGGCCAGCCAGCGGTGTTCCTGGACGAGCCAGACCGCGGGGGTGGCGAGCCCGAGCACCGCGACCCCTGCCCCGCTCACCAGGAGAACAACGAACGCGAGGGAGGCGGCATCGATGCGCAGCCGCGCGAGGTTGGCGATCGAGCTGACGAAGCGGTCGTAGAGACCGAGGGCGAGGATCATCGTCCCCCCGCTCACCCCGGGAACGAGGTTGGCCAATCCCATGAGGACCCCCCCGGCGAAGACGCGGGGCGGGGTGGCTGCGGGAAGGGCAGCGGTTCCCTCGTCGGCGTGGTGCTCGTCCGGTGCCGTGTCGCCCCCCGACCCCCGGGCCGCGGCGTCGGTCACAGCACCTCCGGAGCGTGGACGTCTCCCTCGAGGTCGTCGAGGCGCTCCTGGAGGTGGCGGCGCACGTCCTGGACTGCCTGGTTGTAGATCGGCGGGCCGAGGCGCTCGACGAACCAGTCGACGAGCGCTTCGGCCTGGAAGACGCTCAGTTCCTCGTCGAACTCCTGGGCGTGGAAGCCCTGGAGGCGTTGGACCAGGTGGGTGCGGCGGTCGGCGGCGAGTTCGATGCTCATCGACGTCAGCGGTCAGAGGCAGGGGCGGGCTCGCGGCGGAGCCAGATGAGGAAGGCGCCGGGAGGGACGATCACCCGGTGGTGCCCCCCGTGCAATGGGAGGTCGGGGGCGTCGACACCCGTCAGGTCGATGTGGTCGGGGGTCGTCACCGGCTGCCACCGACCCGGCAGCAGTTCGACCTCCACCTCTCCCTCGTCAGCCCCGTTGTTGGCCGCCACGAGGACGCGCCCCCCCACCCGGTACGCGAGCAGCCGCTCGTCGGGGGGAAGAAAGAAGCGGTAGTGCCCCTCGGGCACGACGACGGTGCGGAAGACACGCCCCGCGTCGGAGCGGCGCAGCGCGATCAGGCCCCGCCACCAGTCGCGCATGGCGGCGGCCGGGGAGCCCGGCGCGAGATCGTCCCAGACGAAGCGGTTGGGGGCGCGGAGGTTGTAGGTGTCGTGCCGTCCGTGAAAGCGGATCACCCCGAAGGGGGCCTCCGTCTGGTGCGCGGTGCGGGGGGCGAGTCCCTTCGAGCGGAGCATCTCCGTGCCGCCGTGGATCACCACGGGGCCGGCCGAGGTGAGCAGGAGCCCGGCGGCGCGGCGGAGGGCCGCGAGGTCGACGCCCTGCCGGCCGTCGAGGTCCGACCCGACGGCGTAGCGGTCGGCAAGTGCCCAGTTGTCGTGGATGTCGAGATACGACACTCCGGCCGTGGTGGTCGGTTCCTCGGCGTAGCGGTTCGGAAGCGCCCGGACGGCGGCCGCGCGCGCGCCCGCATCGCCTCCGGCCCACCCGCGGTCCCGTACCTCGAAGGGACTCCCCTGGAAGGCGTTGCGCGCCTCGTCCTGGAAGAACGAGATGGGCGCATTGTGCTTGCCCCACGCCCACTCCGGGTGGGCGGCCACATCGGGGTCGCTCGGCGCGATCCACGGCTCGCCGTAGATCAGGAGGTCGGGGGGCAGCTCTTCGCGGATCCAGCGCAGCGTCTGGCGGTCGAACTGGGCCGCGAGGTCGAGCCGGAAGCCGTCGACGCCGAGGTCGTCGACCCAGTGACGGAGCTGGTCGAGGAGCCACTGCTGCACCATCGGCCGGTCTTCGGTCTTCACCTCGTTGCCGAAGGGGCCGATGTGCTCGTAGTCGTCGTCGGTGCGGTACCAGTAGTCGCGGTCGAGTACGTTGAAGTGGAGCAGCCGGTGGCGACCGTCCATGTCTTCGCCGGTGTGGTTGGCGACCACGTCGACCACCACGGCGATCCCGGCCGCGTGGAAGGCGCCCACGAGCCGCCGGAAGGCGTCGCGCTCGGCGCCCGGCTCGGAGCCGGCGGGGCGGTAGCGGGTCTCGACCGCGAAGGGGTGGGTGGTGCGGTACCCCCACTGGTAGTTCTCGCGGTCGATCGCCATCGCCCGGGCGAAGGGGTCGTCGGCGAAGACCTCGCGCCACTCCGCGTCGGGGTGGTGCAGATACTCCTGCATCGGGAGGAGGTGGACGACGTTCACCCCCAGCTCGACCAGATGGTCGAAGCCGACCGGCTCCCCCGCGGCGTTGCGCAGTCCCCCGTGGACCATGGCCGGAAGGCGGCCGGCCTCATCGCCCACCTCGGGGAGGAGGTCGGTGTAGTCCTGGAGGTGCACCTCGTAGGCGATCATCTCGTTCATCGGAGGACGGCCGCCCGCCAGAGGGGGCGGGGGCGGGCCGTCACGCCAGACGCGGCTTCGCCCGTCGCCGTCGTCGTTGACGAGCGCCCACGGGTCGGAGATGTGCACGGGATGGGTCTCGTAGAAGGCGTTGCCCGGATCGGGAGGACCGTGGACGGTGAAGTCGTACCACACCCGGTGGAGGTCGCCCGTGACCCGCGCTTCCCACACGCCGTCGGCGTCGCCGCGCATCGACAGCACGCGCGTGGGGGTCGGCGTGGTGCGCCCGTCGGTGCCGTACAGGAAGAGGCGGACTCCGGTGGCCCGGGGGGCGAAGAGGCGGAAGACGGTCTCGGTGCCGTCGGCGGCGACGCGCGCGCCGAGGGGGAGGGGGGAGTAGAGGGTGCGGAAGAGGGGGTCACGGCGCACCGCGGCCCGCAGCCCGTCGTCGGGCAGCTCGAGGTAGTGGACCCGCCAGGGGTCGAGGCGGCGGGCGGGCACCAGGCGGACTTCGTGGTCGCCCGCGCGGAGCACGTGTGCCACCTCGATCGTGCACGCCGCGCCGTCGGTGAGGCGCCACGCGTCGGCGTCGGTCGGCGGATCGAGCCCGTCGACCCGGGCCCGGATCATGCGGGCGCCATGGATCTCGGCGCGGAGGCGCGGCGGGGTCCGGGGTGTCATCGGGCGTTCGCCAGAAGGGCGAGGCGCTCCTGGACCCGGGGTTCGGCGAGGAGGTCATCGAGCCACCCGGACAGCGGCCGCTGCCAGTTGGGGCGTTCGGCCGACGACGTCCCGGGGAGGTTGACCTGGTCGGCCTCGCCCCACAACTCCTCGAGCCAGACGATCACCAGCGGACTCTCCGAGCCGCCGAGCCACGCGATCACCCGGTCGAGGAAGGCGTCGGGGTCGCCGGCGGCATCGGGACCCGCACCGACGGCGGTGGCGAGGCGCCCGATCGCCTCGCGGCGCGCTGCCTCTTCGGCCGGGGCCTCGGCGGCGTCGAGGAGTCCCGCCTCCACGCGTGCCTCGATGTCGCGCCCCTCGAGCCAGCCGACGAAGGTCGCGGTATCGTGCGTGCCGATCATCGCGACCTCCGTGGCACCGGGGGGCGCCGGCTCGGGCGCTGCAGCCTCGAAGAGGGCGAGCTTCATCCCGTGGATTCCGTGGCGGGGGAGCGCCTCGTCGATCTCGGGCGGGACCGTCCCCAGATTCTCGCCCACGAGCTCGCAGCGGTGGCGGTGGGACTCCAGGAGGAGCACGGCGAGGAGTTCCTCGAGGGGGTAGCGCACGTAGGTGCCCTGGTGGCGCTCGAAGCCGTGCGGAATCCAGTAGAGGCGGCGGAACGACATGATGTGGTCGATGCGCAGGACTCCGGCCGGGGCGGCCTGGTGGGCGATGGCGGCGGCCAGGTAGCGATGCGCCTCGCGACGGGAAGCCTCGGGGAGGAGGGGCTGGATTCCCCAATCCTGACCGCTCGGGAAGCCGGGGTCGGGGGGCGCGCCGACCGAGACCCCGGCGGCGAAGAGATGCGGACGCGACCACGGGTCGTAGCCTTCGGGGTGGACGCCCACGGCGAAGTCGAGTCCGAGCGCGATCCCCATCCCGGCGAGGGTCTCGGGGAGCGCGCGCATCCGGGCGGCCAGGCGATGCTGGGCGACGCGGTGGAAGCGGGCTTCGTCGGCGTCGACGTCGTCGGCACCGAGGTCACCCCCGCGGGCGCGTGCCGGCCACGCCCGCCAGTCCCGTCCGAGGCGGCGCTGGGCGCCCCGGAAGCGGGCGTACCGTGCGAGCTCCGGAGCGACCGCCTCCGCATCGAGGTCGTCGTTCGCCCCGGCGAGGAGCGCGCGTACCTCGGCGTCGGCGCGGGTGACGTCGAGGCGGTCGACGCGCACGCCGAAGCTTGCCGAGCGTCCTTCCGGGGCCGAGAGGAGCAGCTCCGACCA
>CAYORZ010000140.1:0-2855 GCA_964406485.1 uncultured Gemmatimonadaceae bacterium
CTGCGAGAACCGGGGATGGAGATGTGACGGAAGCACAACTGATCCGGCGCGCGTGCGACGGCGACGCGCGGGCGGTGCGGTCGCTCTACGACCGGTATGCCCCCCGCGTCCATGCCGTGGTGCGTCGTCTCGCCGGAGACGAGGATCTCGCGCAGGACTGCGCCCAGGAGGCGTGGATCCGGGCGATCCGGGCGCTCCCCACCTTCCGGGGTGATGCGCGCTTCTCCACCTGGCTGCACCGGATCGCGGTGAATTCGGCGTTGCAGGCCATTCGCCGGGCCGAGGGCCGCAGCCGCCGGGAAGCGCCCCTGCCCGACGTCCTTTCGGTCCCTCCCCGTCGGGGGGACGTCCTTCTTCAGGGCCGCCTCGAGGCTGCCCTCGACCGTCTCCCCGACGGCATGCGTCAGGTCCTCATTCTCCACGACGTGGAGGGGTATACCCATGAGGAAATCGGAGAGATGCTGGGGGTCGCCACCGGCACCTCGAAGTCCCAGCTTTTCAAGGCCCGTGCACGGATGCGATCGCTGCTCGGCCCCGCGGTCGGTCCCGACCTGGAACTGGAAGTGAAGGCATGAGTCATCTGAGTCCCGAGACGCTCGCGCGGCTCCTCGACGAAGTCCCCACTCCGGACGAGGCGACGCATCTGGCCACCTGCGCCGACTGCGCGTCGGAGCTCGATCTGATCCGGGCGACGACCGAGGCGCTCGGTCGGCTCCCCGACGTGCGTCCGCCCCGGGGGGACTGGGACGTGCTCGAGGCCCGACTCGCGAGTGAGGGGCTGGTGCGGAAGGAAGGGGGATTCCGCTCCACCCTGGCGCGGACCCCGGGGTGGATGAAGGGGGCCGCGGCCGTGCTCCTCTTCGTCTCGGGGACGGGCTTCGGCATCGGCCTCGGCCGGGTCGCCGCCCCTGCGGGCGCGGCGGGAAGCGGGACCGCGGGGGCCCACCTCGTGCACGCCGAACCGACGACGGTCGCCGAGGCCGCCGAAGCGATGCACCAGGCCGAACGCGTCTTTGTCGACGCCCTCGTGCGCTACCGGCAACTCGCCGACCTCGAAGGGGAAGCAGACGGGGTGGGCGACGCCCAGCGGCGCTACGCCGCCCTGGAGTACTTCCTCGCCGCCGGAGAGGCGGCCGTGCGGGAGGCCCCGGCCGACCCCTTCATGAACGGGCTCCTCGCCAGCGTGAGGGCCGAGCGGCAGGCGGCCCGGACGATGGTGCTGCGCGAGGCCAGCCGCCTCCAGGACTGGTACTGACGGCACCGGCGATGAACCTGGTCATCTTCGCGACCCTCCTGGCGCTCCTGACCGCGGTCGGACCGGTGCAGGCGGTGGGGACGGGCGCCCCCGCTCCCGCCGACGGGCAGCAGCCGTCGGCCTCCGACCCGCTCCCCGGAGACGGGTGGCTCGGGGTGCGGGCCGCGGTGACGGTCCACCTCGCCGCCGACGGGTCCGCGTCGCCTGCGACCCGCCTGACCGTCACCCGGGTCTATCCGGGTTCGCCGGCGGGGAGGGCGGGGGTGCGTCCCGGCGACATCGTCGTCGCCCTCAACGGGCAGCCGACGCGCCTCGAGCGATTCCGGAGTCTGTCGCAACGGCTGCTTCCGGGCGACCCGATCAAGCTCACCATCGAGCGGGACGGTCGGCCGATGGAGTTCGCGCTCGAGGCGGGCCACCGTCCGGAACCCGAGGTGTTCGTGCCGAGCGAGCTCCAGCGGGCGCTGGACTCCACGCGGTCGACCTTTGTCGACCGGCTGGCCTCGGTCGCCTCCGCCCTCGGGGAGGGCGCGCCCTTCCGGGTCGATATCGAACGGATTCGGGCCGAAACGGTGACCGGGGTCGTGGTCGGCCGGGGGGCAGCGGAGTCACCGGGCCCCCGCGGGACCCGCGCGGGAGGCGCCGTCGTCGGGCGGGCCACGCCCCGGGGGCCGTCCGTCGCGTCTGCGGTGCCGGATCGGGTCACCGGGCCGTACGCCGTGCCTCGCGGTGCCGCGACACCCCGCGCGGGTGATCACGACGAATCGCGTCAGTCGCTCGCCCTCGCGGTCGCGCAGGTGGTCCGGCCCCTGGCCCCCTACGTGAACGGTGCGAATCGGGTGGCGGGGGCCGGCTTCACCCCCGTCGTTCCCGAACTCGGTGCCTACTTCGGGACGGCGACGGGACTCCTGGTCACCGACGTCGCCGAAAGGACCCCGGCGGGCGACGCCGGACTGAAGTCGGGCGACGTGATCATCGCCGTCGAGGGTCGCCAGGTGGAGTCGATCGAGCACTTCCGCGCCGTCCTCGCCTCGGCCGGCTCCCCCGTCACGCTCTCGGTAATCCGACGGGGCCTGGGACTCCGCCTCCGGCTTCCCACCTGACGAATCGCGGTCCGGGCGGCGCGCCGCGCCCCTGATCCCACGTCAGCCTCCGCCCCCTCCGTTCCACCACCGGTACGACAGCCCGGGGAGGGGGACGGGGCGCGGACTCACGGGGGTGTCGTCTTCGGGGTCGGCGCGGCGGACCAGGAGTCCCCGATTGATGGCGAGGTCGAGGGTGACCGCGTGGCGATCGGCCACCCGCCACTCGACCCCGATCGGGGCGCGGAGAAGGACGGCGACGCCGGTGCGCTCGCGCTCGTCCGACGAGAAGCCGATGACCGTCCAGAGGCCCACGCCGACGGTGGGTCGGGCGGTGGCCGTTCCGAGGTAGTGGCGACGGACGACCGAAAGAGACAGGTCGCGAAGGCCGATGGTGCCGAGGTTGATCTCGGTGCTTCCGTGGCGGTCGATGCGCTCGGCGAGCAGCCCCACGGTCGAGATCCCGCCGAAGGTCACCCCGAAGCGATATCCGTCGGTTGGCTGGGCGGCCGCGGGAC
>CAYORZ010000140.1:2865-5392 GCA_964406485.1 uncultured Gemmatimonadaceae bacterium
CCCGAGGGCGGCGAGGTGAGGGCGAAGGGTGCGCATCTGCCGAGTATAGCGCGGACCGCGGCTGCGGGGCACCCGCACCCGGACCGCCGTCATCGCCCGATTCCGACCTGGAGGCCGACGGCGAGGGTCCGTCCGTGCGCGGGCTCGAAGTAGCGTCCACCGAAGGCGTTGACCGCCACCGAGCCGATGTGGTAGTGGTCGAAGAGGTTGCCGACCTCGATCCACGGTTCGAAGACCGTGCTGCCGGCCCGCAGCGGTTCGAGGCCCACGCGCAGGTCGGTGCGGAACCAGGCGTCGGCGGTGGCTCGCCCCGCATCGTCGACCGGCATCGCGTCGGCCCACGTCAGGTCGAGCTCGGCAGCGAAGGCGGGCCGCCGGAGGGTGAGGCGGGTCTCCAGACGGGTCGGTACCCGCCCCGGAATCCGCTGTCCATCGGCCTCCGGGATCGGTCCGTCGATGAAGCGCGCGTCGACGTGGGTGAGCGCGGTGCGGACGGCGAGCGAGGGGCCCACCTGCCCCCGGAGAGCGACCTCGACCCCGCGGTGGGTGGAGCGTCCGGCGTTGCGGAAGTAGGTGCGCCCCGGATCGCTCGGCACCTCGAAGGGGACGAGCTCGCCCTCGAGTGCGGTGCGAAAGCCGACGACCTCCCACCCGAGCCAGCCGCCCACCACCCCCCGGGCGCCGACCTCGGCGGCCCAGCCGGTCGAGGGGTCCAGCTCGGGGTTGAACCCCCCGGCTCCCTCCGGACGGTTGGCGAGTTCGGTGGTCGTCGGGGTCTCCAGAAACGAGGTGACGGATCCGAAGAAGTGAACCGCGCCCACGGGCACCATCGCGCCGAGCGAGGGGCTGAGCGCGCGGAGGGTGCGGCGTCCCGAGTCGTCGGGGTCGCCGTCTGCGATGAAGCGGTCATCGACGCGAAAGGCGACGGCGTCCCACCGCAGGGCGCCCCTCACCTCTGCTGCCCCCACCGTGGTTCCCACCCGTACGAAGAGGGCGGTGCTCTGCACGCGCTCCGACTGATCGAGGGTCACGGCGCCGTTGCGGCCCGAGTCGTTGCGGAAGTTCAGGCGCGCATCGGACTGGATCTCGGTCTCGATGCCGGCGCCCCACTCCACCGCCGACCAGCTGCCCGAGCCGCCGATCGATCCATCGACGGTCGCCCGTGCGCCGGCAACCACGCGCTCGACCTCGACTACCGTCCCGGGGATCGGGTTCCGGAAGTCGCGCGCCACCCCCCACGCGGCGACGCCGCCGTCGAGGCCGGTCACGGGACCATGCCACGAGGCCCCCAACTGCCCCTGCTGCACCGTCTTCCCGGTGCCCTGCAGCACATTGCCGGTCCACGCCGGCCGATGGTCGAGACCGAGGGAGTCCGCCGGGAGGGAACCGGGGTTTTCCGCGTCGAGGTCCAGTCCGATCGCCGAGACGCGGAGCGTCCCCGATCCGAGAGGGCGTCGGTAGCCGGCGGTCACGATCGTGCGTTCCGCCTCGCCGTACGTGCCCCCTCCGACCGGATCGTGGCGAAACCCGTCCCACCGGAGGTGCGTGAGCGCGAGGGTGCTCGAGGCCGAGCCGGGCCCCGTGCCGCCGTCACTCACCCGTGCGGTCACTTCGCGACGCCCCATCGCCCCGACCAGCGCCCGTCCCTCGAAGTGCTGTCCCGGTTCCGCCGAGCGCGACTCGAGCAGGAGGACTCCTCCCGCACCGTTCCCCCACCACGCCGACCCCGGTCCGCGGAGGAGCTCGACCCGACCGAGCACCGCCGGGTCCACATGATCGAGGGTGGTCTGGCCGTCGGGAAGGGTGGCGGGCACCCCGTCAACGACGGCCCGCAGTCCCCGAACCCCGAATTGGGATCGCGCCCCGAATCCGCGTACCGAGAGCCGCTCCCCGACCGCGTAGTTGTAGCGGTTCTGGACTTCGAGTCCGGGGAGGGCACGGAGGGCGTCGGCGAGAAAGGCCCCCCCGGTGGGCAGGGGTGCCTCGGCGAGGTTGATCCCGGCCACCGCGAACGGACTCCGTGCGCCGGCGATCGGCGAGCGCAGTACCTCGACGGTCAGCGGGGGGATCTGTACCACGATGCTGTCGTCGACCTCCTGGGGGGCTGCCGGGGCGGGGGCCAGGAGAAACGCCAGGAGTGCGGCGGCGAGTGCGAGGCGGGGGGCAGGGACCATCGAAGGCTGGAAGTGGAGCGGTGGAAGGAGACGAGGGGGCGCGACGCCCGCTCCTACACCGAACCCCCGGGTCGGTGCGCCGCCCTCCGGGAGGTGACGTGCTCGCCCGAAGGACGCATCATCAACGAGAGGGCTCCGGATTGCCCCGTCGTCCCCAGGGGCCGCGACCCCACCGGCCCCACCCCCGACCACGCCTACCTCCGCCGTTGCCCATGCCGCACGCCGACGCCCCCTTCACCCCGGCCGCTCCTCCCGCCCTCCTCGCCCGGCGCCGTGCGCAGGTCGCCGAACGGTTGGGGACGCGCGCCCTGGTGCTTCCCTCCGCCCCCGCCGCCCTCCGCTCGCGCGACACC
>CAYORZ010000141.1:0-5373 GCA_964406485.1 uncultured Gemmatimonadaceae bacterium
CGAGGAGCTCGCCTCCTGGGCGTGGGACGAGGACTTTCCCTTCCTCTTCGGCAGCGACCCCGGAAGCGCGGCCTACGCCGCCTTCGGGGGCGACCCCCGCGACAACGGGATGGTCGGCAGCCGGGCCGTGGTGGTGGTGGCGCCCGACGGCACGATCCACCACCTGATGCCCACCTTCAACCAGGTGGATCCGGCGGCCTACGAGGAACTGGGCGCGGCGATCGACGCCGTGACCCCCGACCCCGACGAAGACCCCGACGGCTGACGAAGCCTCGGGGTCAGTCGGGGAGGTGGGCGCGCACCACGCCCAGCAGGTCCTGGTCGCCCCCCACCCCCGAGTAGACCACCGTTCCCTCGCCGTCGACCACGACCCCGATCGAGGTGGTGGCGGCCTTGTAGGCGCGCACCGCGTTGCCGGCCGCGTCCCAGAGCACGGGGTAGGGTGTCGCGTGGTCGTCGAGGTGGCGCTGGACCCGCCGCCGGGACTGGCTCACGGCGACCGCCACCGCCACCACGTTGACCTGGTCGTCGTACTCCGCGGCGATGCGGTCGATCTGCGGCTGGAGGGCCGCGCAGAGATCGCACCAGGTGGCCCAGAACTCGATGAGGGTGAGCTTGCCCGCCTCGAAGTGGTCGGCCAGTTCGACCGGGTTGCCCTCGAGGTCCTCGACGGCGGCGGAGGGGGCGGGGGTCCCGACGTCGAGCCCGACGCCCTGGGCCGCGAGGGCGCGCGGGGAGGTCGGAAAGAGGAACGCGAGCAACACCGCGGCAAGCGGGATCGTCGTTCGGATGCGCATGGGAAACCTCAGAGGTTGTAGCCGGCTTGCACGAAGTAGTACTGCGCCACGCCCAGCATGATCACGGCGGCTGCCCGCTTCATCCACACCATCCAGCGTCCCGACTTCGGGAGGGCCGCCAGGGCGCCCGAGAAGAGTCCCACGACGACGAGGAGGGCGCTCATCCCGAGCGAGAAGACGAAGAGGTAGACGAAGCCCATCCCCCCGGCCTGTGTTGCCGCCACCCAGGTGAGGACGACGGCGAAGGCGGGGGCCCCGCAGGGGGCGGCCACGATGCCGGAACTCGCGCCGAGCAGGAAGACCGCGCCATACGATCCCCCCTCCTGGCGCCCGGCCCACGCCAGCAACCGCCGGGGGACGGGCAGCGGGATCACGTCGAACATCACGAGGGCGAAGACGAGGAGCAGGTTGCCCACGGCCAGGAGCGCCCAGGGATTCGCGCTCACCGAACCGAAGAGGGTCCCCGTGAGGCCGGCAGCCAGTCCCAGGAGGGCGTAGAACATCGACATCCCCACCACGTAGGTGAGGGTGAGCCCGAGGGTGCGGCCGGTGGACTGGTCCTCGCGCGCCGTTCCCGCGATCACCGAGACCGTGATCGGGATCATCGGGTAGATGCAGGGCGTCAGACTCGTGAGCACTCCCGCCCCGAAGAGGGTGAGAAGCGCCAGGGCCGGGCTGGCTGTCAGGTTCTCGGCGAGCGCCTGCGTCGTGCCGATCTGGGCGATCAGGGGGGTGAGCATCGCCCGAATGCAACCCGGGGGGCGGGAGCGGAGTTCCCCCGTCCCCCGGCGCCCTCACCCCGCGAGCTGCTCCTCGAGTCGGCGGTAGCTCGCCTCCATCCCCTCGGTCATCCGGGCGTCGAGCACCATGTCGCGCACCTCCCGGCTCGGGAAGGTGATGACGACGGTGAGGAGGGTGGCGCCGTCCCGGGGGGTCAGGGTGAGCGCATTGATGTTCGGATCGCCCTCCACCCCGATCATCTGCTGCGTCGTCACCTCGCGCCTGGGGGGGTCGCTCTCGAGCACGAAGGGCTCGCCCTCTGCACCGTCGGGTGCCCACTCGTAGCGGTAGCGCTCGCCCACGGCGGACGCCACCTCGCAGACCGGCATCGTCCACCCGTCGGGCCCCAGGAGCCACCGCCGCAGGAGCGTCGCATCGTGGTGGGCGTCCCACACCTGAGCGACGGAGCCGCGGATCACCCGGCTCACCCGCACCCGGGTGTCGTCGAGAAGCTGCGCGTCGGCAGCCCGGGACGCGGCGAACGAGGTGAGGTCGGCGAGCACGTCGTCGATCTGCCCCATCGCGGCGGTCATCCCTTCCTCCATCCCCATCTCGAGGAGCTGCTGGAGCTGCTCGGTCGAGGCGAACCAGGTGGTGGCCGTGAGGCGGCACCCCCCGTCGATGTCCTCGAACTCGAAGGTCATCCGCATCGACGGCATCCCGTCATCTTCCCGCCCCTCGGCGTCGGCGAAGCCGTCCCGCACCTCGATCCGCACCCCGGGCTCGACCGAGAGGAACTCCCAGAACCCTGCCGAGAGGGTCCCGTCGGGCCCGCGCATGACGTAATGCGACCGCCCTCCGGGGGTGACGTCGTGGCGGTGGAAGGTGGCGGGCCACGTCGGCGGTCCCCAGAATTTCTCGATCTGCCGCGGATCGGTGTACGCTTCCCACACGCGCTGCCGGGACGCGGCAAAGTCGGCAACGACCGTCATGGTCAGCGCCTCGGGGTCCCTGGTGACAGAGGTGATCGGCATCGCGGTCTCCCGGTTCAGTGTTCGTCTTCGGCGAGAAGGGCGTCCAGACGGGCGACACGCCCGCGCCAGATGTCCTCGTAGCGATCGAGCAGCGCCTGGGCCGTCCGGATCGCTTCGGGGTTGCCGCGGACCCATCGCTCGCGTCCCTCGGGACGCTTCGTCACCAATCCGGCCCGCTCCAGCACCGACACGTGTTTCTGCACCGCGGCAAACGACATCGCGTAGTCGGCGGCCAGCTGCGAGACGGTGGCCTCGCGCGCCAGCGTGCGACGCACGATGTCGCGCCGGGTCGCGTCGGCGAGGGCGCGAAAAAGACGGTCCACCTCATCGGTGGATGGGACATTACGTGCAACCATGTGGTTGTATATATGAAGAGATGGTTCCGGGCGCAAGTACTGCTGGACACCGTCGTCGTCACGGTCACATCTTGCGACGCATACCCTTCCCCCGTCCGGAGTCCCACCATGCGATGGCTCGCCCTCCCCCTGCTTCCGCTCCTGATCATCGCGCCTCTGGCCTGCGGGAGCGAGGCGGCCGACGAGGCGCTGCGCGAGGCGGCGCGGTCGGCGGCCGAAGCGATGCGCCAGGCGGCCGAGGCAGTGGAGTCGGCGGGCGACCACCTTTCCGCCTCGGGCGAGGCGCCGCCAGAGGGCGAAGCGTGGACGGCCGAGGCCATGCAGGAAGCGCTGCCGGCGTCGCTTTCGGGGCTGGAACGGACCTCGCTGCGGCGGGAGTCGACGGGGGCGGCCGGGATCCGGATGGCCCAGGCGACGGCAAGCTACGGGGGTGAGGGGCGCGAACTCGAGGTGCAGCTCGTCTCGGGGGGCGGGATCATGGCCGGACCCGCGATGGCCTTCGCCCTCATCGAATTCGATCGCAGCGACGACCGCGGATACGAACGCACCATCACCCGCAACGGAATGAAGGGAATGCAGACGTGGAATGAAGCCGGCGCCACCCCGCGGGCCACGCTGACGCTTCTCGTGCACCGCAACCTCCTGGTGCGGCTGGAAGGCACCGGGGTGACGATGGACGAGCTCGAGCGGGCATTCGACGCGCTTCCCCTCCGGTAGTGGAGTCGCAGGGCGACCTCTTCGGCCGAGGCCCGGCCGCGCCGGTCGACGGGGTGGCCGACACCGCGGAGGCCGCCGCTCTCGCGGCCCGCATCGCTCCCTCCATCCGTCTGGGGACGAGTTCGTGGTCGTTTCCCGGGTGGGAAGGGCTCGTCTACGACCGGGCCACCACTCCGGCCGTCCTCGCGCGGCACGGGTTGGGCGCCTACGCCCGCCACCCCCTCCTCCGCACGGTCGGGGTCGACCGCAGCTACTACGAAGCGCCGGAGCGGCGGGTATGGCGGCGGTACGCCGAGGTCGTCCCCGACGACTTCCGCTTCGTGGTCAAGGCCACGCGCACCCTGGTCACGCCGGGCGACCCGCGCTACCTCGACGCCGACCTCGCCCGGGCCGAGGTGATCGAGCCGGTCGTGGACGAGGTGGGCCATCGGCTGGGGGCGATCCTCTTCCAGTTCCCGCCGACTCCCCCCGGGGCCGGAGGAGGACCGCGCGCCTTCGCCGAGGCCCTCTACCGCTTTCTCCGGGCCCTCCCGGAGGGGGTGCCCTACGCGGTCGAGTTGCGGACCCCGGCGTGGTATACCGCCGACTACCGCGCCGCGCTCGAGGCGACCGGGGCAGGGCACGGGTGGGTCGTCCACCCCCGCATGCTCGATCTCACGGAACAGCGCGCGCTCGGAGGACCCGCCGCCGGACGACCGACCGTGATCCGGTGGATGCTCGCGCCGGGCGCCCGCTTCGAGCAGGCGCGCGAGGCATGGGCCCCCTTCGACCGCATCCGCGCGCCCGACCCCACCAACCGCGAGCGGGTGGCGCGGCTGGCCCTCGAAGCGGCAGCGCTCGGCAGTCCGCCGCTCATCGTGGTCAACAACAAGGCCGAGGGCTCGTCGCCCGCCTCGATCCTCGCCCTCGCCCGCGACCTCGCCCGGGGCGCCGAGGCAACGTTCTGAATCCTGGCGGCATCGCATTCGTAGGGTGGGGTGAAGAGTGAACCGGGGCCTCCCCGGATCCCACCGCCAAGGATGACGACGATGATGACGATACGCCTCGGACGAGCCAGCCGAACGATGGACCTTGTCGGCCTCGCCCTGCTGTGGATGACGGCGGTGTTGCTGTGGGTGCAGGATTCCGTCCCCGTTGCCGATACGAACGTGCAGACCGCGCCCGACGCGGTGAGTACGGAGGTGGGATGGGTGAAGACGACGGGATCGGTCGTGTTCGCGGGGGCGGAGCACCCGTAGCAGGCGGTCGCACGCCGGGTCAGGGCGTCGCGGTCGTGGGAGGGCGAAGGGCGCATCCCGGCGTGGCCGGGGGCGCCCTTTCGCGTATCAGTCGTCGTCCATCAGGATCCGGGTGGGCGGATCGTCCAGATCGTCGAACTGCCCGTCGCGGGCGGCCATCAGGAAGAAGGCGAGAAAGACGGCGGCGAGCGCCACCGCGACCGGAAGGAGGACGGCGATGATGTTCATGCCGCGACCCGCTCGATGGCCGGAGGGGGAGGGGTCGAGAGGGGCGACGCCGAGGCGGCCCCCGTCGCCGGCAGCCCCTCGCTGCGGCGCACCCGCGCCTCGACCCGGGCGGCGCTCCAGATCACCAGGCCGCTCGAGATCGGCATGAGGATCGCCGCGACCAGCGGATTCACGACCCCCGCGGCAGCGGCTCCCACGGCCAGCACGTTGTAGGCGATCGAGCGGATCACGTTGATCCGGATCACCCGGCGGGCCGCCCTCGCTGCGCGCACCGCGGCGACCA
>CAYORZ010000142.1:0-5362 GCA_964406485.1 uncultured Gemmatimonadaceae bacterium
CAACTCCGCGATGGACGGCTACGCGGTGCGCTCCGTCGACCTCGTGGGCGCGAGCGACGAGCGTCCCGTCGAGCTGGAGGTGGTCGGACGGATCCTCGCGGGGTCGGCCGAACGCCCTCCCGTGGGGCCCGGCCAGGCCTGCCGGATCATGACCGGCGCGCCCCTTCCCCCCGGCGCCGACGGGGTGACCCGCGTGGAGTACACCGACCGGGAGCGCGGTCGTCCGGGGTGGGTGCGGGTCCATACGGATCGGGACGCCGGCAGCCACATCCGCCCGGGGGGGCAGGACATGGAGGTGGGCGCGCGGGTCGCCCCGAGCGGCACCCGCATCGATGCGGGGTGGACCGCGATCCTCGCCGCCGCCGGCCACGACCCGGTCGAGGTCCGCCGGGCGCCCCGCGTCGTCATTCTCACCACCGGCGACGAATTGCGGGGGCCGGCCGGCTTCGACGACGTGATCGCCGGGCGGGCGATCCCGGACTCCAACGGACCGATGCTGGCGGCCGCGGTGCGCGAGGCCGGGGGGATCCCCGTCCCGGTGGGGCCCGCCCGCGACGACGCGGCCGACCTGCGGCGCTGCCTGGAAGGGGCCGGCGAGGCCGACCTCCTCCTCACGGTCGGCGGCGCCTCGATGGGCGAAGGCGACCTCCTCAAGCGGGTGCTCGAAGACGACGGGCTCCACGTCGACTTCTGGCGGGTGCGGATGAGGCCCGGAAGCCCGGTCGCCTACGGAACCCTCCCCCGCCCCGGCGGCGGCGCGCGGCTTCCCCTCCTCTCGCTCCCCGGCAACCCGGCCTCGGCCTTCGTGACCTTCCACCTCTTCGCCCGCCCCCTCCTGCGCCTGCTGGCGGGCGAGCCCGACCCGTGGCCGCGGGCTCTCCACTGCCGCGCGGGCGACCTCCTCACCTCCGTCGGGTCGCTCTGCCACTTCCACCGGGTCCGGCTGGAGGCGGCGACCGGCTCCGACCCCTGCCCCACGGCCTGCCTCTCGGGCCACACGGGGTCGGGCCTGGTGCATTCGCTCGGCCCGGCCGACGGCCTCGCCATCGTCCCCGAGGGGGTGGAGGCGATCGAGGTCGGGGCGGCGGTCGAGGTCATCCCCCTCCGTCACGGCCCCGGCGGGCACTCCCCGACCTTCCTGCGCATGCCGTGAGGCGGGTGGCGCGGTGGGGCGTGATCGCCGTCGTCCTCCTGGGGTCGTCCGGCTGCGTGGTTCCCCGCTGGCCGGTCGCCGGGCCGATGTCGTCGGCTTTCGGGGTGCGGTGGCGGGGGTGGCTCCCGGAAGTCCACCGGGGCGTCGACATCGCCGTCCCCGACGGCACCCCGGTGGTTACCATGGCGCCGGGCACCGTCCGATTCGCGGGGACGATGCGCGGCTACGGCACGGTCGTCTGGATGGACCACGGGGGCGACGTCCTCTCCGTCTACGCCCACCTCTCCGAGGCGCTGGTCGCCACCGGCGACCGGGTCGGGGCGGGGGCGTTGATCGGGCGCAGCGGACGGAGCGGCGACGTCACCGGCCCGCACCTGCACTTCGAGGTCTGGCGGTGGGGACGACAGGCCGACCCGGTGCTCCTCCTGGGAGGGCCGCCCCCTCCGCGGGAGTGAGGCCGAGCCCTACCGCGCCCGCACCCGCTCGCGGTCGACCCCGTCGGTGCTGCGCTGCTGGTAATCGAACCGCAGATCCTGCTGGTCGAGGAGCCGGACCTCGAAGCGGAACGTCCAGTTGCCGCTGGCCGTCTGCAGGAAGTCGAAGTTGGCCTCCCACCGGTGCAGGTCCCGGGTGAGGCTGATGATGTGGTCGTTGAAGCCGCCGTTCTGCAGATCGTAGCTGGTCCGCCAGGCGAGCTGCCATTCCTCGGTCGGGACCTGCGACAGGTTGACCGAGAGGTTCTGACTCGCGTTGCCCGGCCGTGACGGGCCCGGGCGGGAGCGGATCAGGGAGTAGCCCAGGTTGAGGTTCCAGCTCCCCACGGCCCCACCCCGCCCTCGCCCCGCCCCCGGCGCCATGTACGGCGCGTCGGGAATGATGGACTCCTGGCTGGCCGGGGTCGAGACATCGTCTGCCACCGGCTCCGGCGCTGCCCGTTCGCGCGTCTCCCCTCCCTCTCCGCCGAAACCGAGCCACCGGAAGAGGGTCGAGTTGTTGTCGAAGGCGTAGCTGAAGTTCATCGACTCGAGGTAGGGCGAGAACCGCTTGGCCCCGGGTGCCCCACCCTCGCCGACCGATTCGTCGAAGAGGTCATGGCGCATCGAGATGGTCAGCCCGCGAATGTAGTCGGAGCGGATGGTGTTGCTCAGCGAGGCGGTGGTGATCCCGTCGATGAACCGTCCCGTCGAGTCGGCGACGAAGTCGTAGGCGAGGGCCGAGGTCTGGATTCCCAGGAGGAGTTCCGTCTCGGCGCGCTCGGGAATCAGGAAGCCGTCATCGGTGCGCTGCACCCCGGCCGTGCCGGCGCCGACCGCGGCCGAGTCGGCCTCCTCGTCGGGGGGCGGCTGCGGGCGGCGGACCCGTCCCTCGAACGTCTGGTTGAGGGTGAGCGAGAGGACGTTGCGGGGCAGCACCACCGCCGACCCGAAGACCTCCTGCTGGAGGGGGGTGGGGTCGACCCGGGGGGAGTAGGAGTAGCTGAATCCCGGCGACACCTTGTGTCGGATCCGTTCCCACTTGCCGACCCCGGGAAAGAACCCGTACAGGTCGCTGCGAAGGGAGGCGCCGAACGAGAGGCGGGTCGGGGCGGCCACGAAGTCCTGCGTGAAGGCCAGGGTGTCGTTCTTCTGCAGCTCGCTGCTCCAGGAGATCGACGGTGTGAGCGTGGTCGACCCGATCAGGTTCTGCTGGTAGTTGATCGAGGCGTTCCACTGCAGCCGGGTGTCGGCGACGTCGGCCAGATCGACGTAATCCCCGATCAGGAGATTGCGCAGATCGGGGTCGTCGAAGACCTGGGCGCCCCGCACCGTGATCTCCTCGGGGAGCCGGCCCCGGGCGTCGATGGAGTCGGTGCGGAAGAGGGGCCCCCGGTCGCCGATCGCGAAGCCGAGCTGCGAGCGTTCCTGGTACTGCATCGATCCGCTGAACGACAGCCGGGCGAAGTTCAACCCCGCCCGCAGGCTGCCGTCCACGTTGGCGCGGTCGGGCTGGGGGTCGTCTTCGGCGCGGGTCACGCTCGAGCGGCGGAAGGTCCCCCCTCCCGAGAAGGTGATGTTGTTGAAGATCCCGGCCCGGTTCTGGGGCGCGGGGAAGAGCGTGACCGTCGAGAGCGAGAGGTTCACCGAGGGGAAGGTCTGCTCGACCCGGTCGTCGGAGAGGAACTGCCGGCGGTTCCCGCTCACCGAGAGGTTGCCCCAGTCGAAGCGGCGCTGGAATCCCCCCTGCGAGTCGATCGACTGGGTGACCTCGGCCGGATTGAAGGAGTTCTGTGTGACGAAGCTGCTGCTCGAGGCGTAGGCGGCCTGCACGTTGAGGTTCGTCCGCTCCGACATCTGCCACCGGTGCGAGGTGTTGAGGGTGAACTCCGTCCCCCCCTCCGCCCGCCAGTACCGCCGGAATCCCAGCGTCCCCTGCATGAACTTGCGGGCCCAATTGTAGCGGGCCGTCCCGGTGATGGCCGTGTAGTTGTCGTCGAACCAGTCGAGGGCGACCGAGGCGTCCGAGTATTCGCTCATCGCCCAGTAGAAGCCGAGATTGCTCACCCGCCGCCGGTATCCGCCGCTGGTCCGGACGATATCGTTGACGCTGAAGCGGGGGGTGAGGATCCCCGAGGAACGTCCGCTCCCGAGTCCGGTGGCGATGAAGGGAAGCCACGCGACCGGCACATCGGCGAAGTAGAGCTTCACCGGACGGGCCACCAGGATGCTTCCGCGCACGATCTTCAGCTGTCCGGCCCGGAAGTGGTAGTGCGGCTCCTCATGATCGCACGAGGTGAAGATCGCGTCGTGGCCGAAGGCACGGCTCGTCGTGATCTCGGGGAAGTCGCTCGTCACGAGCCAGTTCGCCCCTGCAGAGTACTCGGTGACCGCCTGGCGGGCGGAGCCACGATCGGTGATGGTGCTCCACGTGAGCCCCTCCGCCTCGACGGGGTCCCCGTCGACCGGGATCAGAAGGGGACTCCCGACCGCCTCGAGGTCGCCGGTGGCCTCGACGTACCGGATCGATTCCGCGCGCAGTTCGCCCTGGGCGAAGGTGACCCCGGCGAGCGCCGTGCTGTCGCCCACCAGGACCAGTTCGCCACTCCCCGCCTCGTAGACCGCGTTGCGCCCCGAAAATTCGGTGGCCGTGTATCCCTCGAGGAATTGCAGACGGGTGAAGAGGTCGGCGTCTTCGGGGGTGCCCGCGCGTGTGGGGCGCCCCCGGAAGCCGTTGGCCGGCCCCGACGAGCGCGCGACGGAGTCGGCGTAGGCCTGGGCCCGGACAGAGTCGGAGCCCGGGGCCCTGTCGAGGAGCCGGAGACGCTCCCGGATCCGGAGGAGCGTCGAATCGACGGGGACGGTGTCGCGCGACACGGCCTCGCTCCCTCCCGGATCCTGCCCCCGCACCCCCGGCGGAAGGAGGAGCACCGCGGCCAGGGAAAGGACGAGAGGGGTGAGAAGCCGGCTCACCGCGCCTCGACGGAACCCGGCGGGGGGGTGGTATCCGGCTGGAGCTCCTCGGGCTCCTCCTCCCGTCCGCGGGTCACCAGCCATGAGAGGAAGATGCCGAGTTCATAAAGCAGGATCAGGGGAATCATCATGAGGAGGGTCACCGTGATGACGTCCCCCGGGCTCAGGAGCGATGCCACCACGGTGCTCGCCACGATCGCGTGGCGCCGCTTCTCTCTCAGGAAGCGGGGCGTGACCAGGCCGAGCACCGACAGGATCAGGATTACTACCGGGAGCTCGAAAATGATCCCGAACGCGACGAGGAGCCGGATCGCGAAGGAGAGGTACTCGTCGGCCCCGAGCACGGCGTACAGCACCTCGCTCTGGATGCCGGTGAAGAAGCGCATGCTGACCGGGAGGGCGATCTCGTAGGCCGCCAGGGCACCCAGCGCGAAGAGCACCAGTCCCCCGTAGAGAGCGGGGACGATCCGCCGCTTTTCTCTCGGCTCCAGCGCCGGAGAGAGAAATGCCCAGACCTGGTAGAGCACGACCGGAAAGGAGAGGATCAGGCCCGCCAGCACCGCCAGCTTCAGGATGAAGAAGAAGGGGGTGACAGGGCTGAAGTAGGCGAGTCCTTCCGGAGGGATGTAGGGTTGGGCCGGGCGGATCAGGAGGTCGATCACCCGGTACCGCTGCACCACGACGAAGCCGATGACCGTACCCACGATGAGGGCAGCGAGCGCCTTGAAGATGCGCCAGCGGAGTTCCTCGAGGTGATCGAGGA
>CAYORZ010000143.1:0-1541 GCA_964406485.1 uncultured Gemmatimonadaceae bacterium
GGCGTCCTGAGCACTCTCCCTCGGGAGAGCGGCCTTCGCTCGTACCACCCCGCCCTCCCGCCCCGGCCATCCGGCCTGGTGGCGGAGCGGCCCGCTTCCACGTGGCATCCGCCGGGAAGCGGTCCGGGGCGATCCACCGACTGCTCAGGATACCTGTATGCCTCATCGTCGACCGTTGTCGGGTCGTCTCTTCGGGCGCGCCGTCGCGCGCATTCTCTTCTCCATCGCCGCCCTCCTCCTCGGGGTGAGCGGACCGCTGCATGCCCAGACGGGGACCGTGACGGGCACGGTAGTGCGCGAAAACGGCGCCCCCCTCTCCGACGCCTCACTCCACCTGGTCGGGCTCGCCCGCACCGCCCTCTCCGACGCCGAGGGCCGCTTCGTCCTGACCGACGTCCCCGTCGGCAGTCACACCCTGGTGGTCGACCGTCTCGGCCACGCAACCACCCGCACCGACATCGAAGTGACGGAAGGGGTGATGCCCCCGCTGCGGATCACCCTCGCCGAGCGGGCCCTCGACGTGGTCGGAATCCTCGTCACGGCCGACCGCGCGGCCCGGCGGCTCGACCAGGTCGCTGCCTCGGTGGGCGTCGTGGGACGCCGCGCCATCGAAGAGACCCAGCCCACGCACCCCTCGGAGCTGATGGGGCAGGTGCCCGGTGTCTGGGTCAACGTGACCGGGGGTGAGGGCCACATGACGTCGATCCGCCAGCCGCTCACCACCGACCCGGTCTACCTCTTTCTCGAAGACGGGGTGCCCACCCGCTCCACCGGCTTCTTCAACCACAACGCCCTCTACGAGGTCAACGTCCCCCAGGCCGACCGGGTCGAGGTGGTGAAGGGTCCGGCCAACGCCCTCTACGGGAGCGACGCGATCGGGGGGGTGGTGAACTCCGTCACCCGGGCCCCGGCCGCCGACGCCGACCAGGAGCTGACCCTCGAGGGGGGCGCCTACGGCTACGCCCGCGCCCTTGCCTCGATCTCGCGCCGCTTCGGCTCCGACGGGGTGCGGCTCAACGCCAACTACACCCGCACCGACGGGTGGCGCGACGGGACGGCGTACGACCGCCTGGCTCTCGACCTGCGGTGGGACCGCACCTTCGCCAACGGCGTCGCGATGAAAACGGTCGTCTCGTGGTCGACCATCGATCAGAAGACGGCCGGAACCTCGGCCATCTCGCTCGACGACTACCGGCACGACCCCACCGCCAACTACACCCCGATTTCCTACCGCGCGGTGGGCGCCTTCCGGGTGTCGTCGGCGCTGGAGGGGCGGGTCGGCGACTGGCAGCTTTCGGCCACCCCCTACGGACGCGTCAACACGATGGACATGCTCCCCAACTGGGCGCTGACCTTCGACCCGGCCATCTGGGAGTCCTCGCACTCCTCCCTGGGACTCCTGGCCAAGGCCGGCCGCGACCTACCCTTCGGCGAGGGACGGCTGGTGGTCGGGATCGACCTCGAACGCTCGCCGGGGGATCGTCTGGAACGCGCCATCGACCCGGTCCGTGAAGGGGCGGTCTTCACCGACTACTCCGAAG
>CAYORZ010000143.1:1551-5330 GCA_964406485.1 uncultured Gemmatimonadaceae bacterium
AAGGTCAGCTGCTCTACGACTACGACGTGACCTTCCGGCAGGCGTCTCCCTACCTCCACACCGAGTTCTCGCCCACGGAGCGCGTGCGGCTCACGGCGGGACTCCGGTACGACGCCCTCGGGTACGACTACGAGACCGCCATCGCCCCGACACAGGACGGACGCCACCGGGTGCCGGCCGACGCGCGCCGGAGCTTCCGGGCGTGGACTCCCAAGTTCGGGGTCACGGTGCAGGCGAGCGACGAAATCACCCTCTTCGGCGCCGCCCGCCGCGGCTTCCGCGCGCCGTCCGAAGGACAGCTCTTCCGGCAGGGGGTGGCCGACAACACCCTCGACCTCGAGCCGGTGAAGGCGACGAGTCTCGAGGCGGGCGTCCGGGGCCGGGTGGCCGACCGCCTGACGTGGGAAGCGTCGGTCTACCGGATGACGAAGGTCGACGACATCCTGTCGTTCCAGCACGACGACGGCACCACCGAGACGCAGAACGCCGGTGAGACGCTCCATCGCGGGGTCGAGTTGGGACTCGCCCTCGCCCTCGCCCAGGGCCTGCGGCTGGAAGGCGCCTGGACCTTCGCCCGCCACCGCTACGAGAGCTGGACTCCCTCGGGAGACCTCGATTTCGCAGGGCAGCAGATGGAGCACGCCCCGAAGCGGATGGGCAATGTACGGCTCACGCACGACGGCGACGCCCTGGGCGGGCTCCGGGTCACCGCCGAGTGGGTCCACCTCGGCCCCTACTTCATCGACCCGGCCAACCAGCACGAGCACGCAGGCCACGACCTCCTCAACCTTCGCGCCGCCATGGACATTCACGACGGGCTGGGCCTCTTCGTTCGTCTGAACAACGTCGCCGACACCCGGTACGCCGAACGGGTGAGCTACAACGCCTTCCGCGGGGCGGAGTTCGCGCCCGGAATGCCGCGGACCCTCTACTTCGGGCTGCGGGTCCGATGAGGGGGCGCGCGCGCGGCCCGGTCCTGGCGCTGATCGCCGGGGCGGGGATCGCCGGCTGTGCGGGAGGGGAGGAGGCGCGCCCCCTCCCCGCGCTCGGCGAGCCGATGACGGTGGTCTCCGCAGGGGCGAGCAACCCGACCGCCGCCCTCCGGCCCGACGGCCATGCGGTCGTGGCGTGGGTCGGCGCCACGGGAGAGCGGCACGACGTGTATACCGCCGTGGTCGCCCCCGACGGGACGATCTCGGGTCCCTTCCGGGTCAACGACCGCCCGGGCGACGCGGCTCCGCACGGGCAGGCACCGGCGCGCGTGGTCACGGGCGGGGGGGGCGACGTCTGGGTCATCTGGCCGAACTCCACCCCGGTCGAGGGGCGGCGCTTTCCCGCCTCCGACCTCCGGTGGGCCCACTCGACCGACGGCGGCCAGACCTTCGGACCGACCGGAACGGTCAATGGCGACGCCGGAGGGGTACCCGCCAGCCACACCTTCCACAACGCGGTGGTCGACGCCGAGGGACGGCTCGTCGTCTCCTGGCTCGACAGTCGCGCGGACTGGGCACGCGTCGCCGAGGCGGCGGGGTGGTCTCCGGGCGACCCGCCCCCCGGCGACCCCGCCGACGGTGAGCCGGGCGCAGGCCCCTCCCTCTACGTCGGGGTCTCCTCGGCAGGAGCTTCGCCGGGGGCGGCGCTCCCCCCCTTCCGTGAGGCGATCGTGACCGAGGGGACGTGCCCGTGCTGTCGGACCAACCTCGCCCGGGGGCCCGGAGGAGAGCTCTACGTGAGCTGGCGGGCGATCCTGCCGGGGAGCATTCGCGACGTCGTCGTCTCCCGCTCCGACGACGGGGGTGCGACGTGGGGTGAGCCGGTGCGGGTCCATGCCGACGACTGGGTCTTCGACGGCTGCCCCCACGCCGGTCCCGGCCTCGACGTGGGCGCCGATGGACGGGTGCACGTCGCCTGGTATACCGGCCACCCCGATGCGCCCGGGCTGTACTACGCGACCTCGAGTGACGGCGCGGCCACCTTCACCCCCCCGGTGCCCCTCACCCACGGCTTCGCGATCCCGTCGCAGGCGCGTGTGAGCCCCGAAGGGGCGGGGGCGCTGGTGGCGTGGGAAGTCCGGGGCGACGGCGCACCCCGCGTGCGTGTCGCCCGCGCCTCGGCCGAGGGGGTGGGCCCGGCCGCCACGGTCGAGGGTGAGCTTCCCGAATGGGCGTTGGGCAGTGGTGACGACTCCGCCCTCCTCACCTGGCTCGACGGCGCAGCGGTCCGCGCCGCCTGGGTGGCGCGAGCGCCCCTCCCACCCCCAGACTGACGCGACGCCTCCGTCGGTGTGCCGGAGGCGACCTCGCCTGCACCGGAGGCGGCCGTGCCCACCGAGTCGGAACTTCGCCTGGCCCTCGCGGCCCTCACCGAAGGGCAAGCGGTGCGTCCGCCACCCGGCGTTCCGCCTCGGCTCGTCACCTCCGCACGCTTCCGCCGCGAGTGCGCCGAGCTCTGTGACGCCTCCCGCCCCTGGGTCCACGCGACCGGGGTGCAGGGCCTCGGGGTGGGCGAGAAGATCGTGCACGGTCGCTCCACCGGGCGACTCGCGCTGCGCGTGTACGTCGCGACCAAGCGCCCGCGCGAGGAAGTCGCCCACCCCGTCCCCCCGGAAGTGACACTGCCGGGCGTGGGACGCTATCCGACCGACATCCTCGCCATCGGCCACCTCCGGAAGGAGGTCTTCACCCAGCGGGTGCGCCCCGCGATGCCGGGGGCGAGCATCGGTCACCCCGACGGAGGGATCGGCACCTTCGCCTGCCTCGTGCGCACCCGCAGCGACCCCACCGCCCTCTTCCTGCTGAGCAACGCCCACGTGATCGCCGATGACGGGTGCGCCCACCCCGGCGATCCGATCCTGCAGCCGGCCCTGGCCGACGGCGGCCGCGTCCCGCACGACACGTTCGCCACCTTCACCCGCGCGCACCCCTTCGACTTCCACCCCACCGGCTTCACCAACACGATGGACGCGGCGATCGGCCGGATCGGCGACCACGCCGTGGATCCCGTCCCCCGCGGCTTCGATCGTGCGATTCACGGCCTCGCCCGCCAGCTCCGCCGCGGCATGGAGGTGCAGAAGGTGGGCCGCACCACCGACCGCACCCTGGGGATCATCGTCGACGTGGATTTCCGCTTCCACCTCGAGTACAAGATGCCCGGCCATCGCTCCTCCTTCTTCTCGCGCGAGGGCCACACCCGCCGGGGACGGGCAGGCTTTCGCGATCAGGTCCTCTGCACCCGCTACACCGACCGGGGCGACAGTGGGGCGGCGGTGCTCAACCGCCGCGGCTCGCTCCTGGGACTCCACTTCGCCGGCTCCCCCAGCGCCAGCGTCTTCAGCCCGATCCGCCCCATCTTCCGGGCCTTCGACCTGAGCCTCTACCGACCATGACGCCCGATCTCGACGTCGTGCGCCAGGCGCTCGCGCGCTACACGGAGCGGTTGATCGCCCTCCCCAACGTCGTGGGTGTGGGGATCGGCGAGCGCCCGCCGACCGACCCCGACCGCTCGGGGCCGGAGCCCTGCCTCGCCGTCTACGTGACCCGCAAGCTCCCCCTCTCCGCCCTGGACGCCGACGAGCGGATCCCCCCCGACGTGTCGGTGGCGGGTGTGCGGGTGCGCACCCTGGTGATCGAGGCCGGCTCGTTCGAACACCACGCCGCCGAGCATCCGCGATGACCCCTCCGGCCTCTCCCCCCTCTCCCGCAGCCGTCGCCGCCGAGCCGTTCTGTGATGGATTGTTGATGAAGGTGGGGGGCGCAGGGATGGCGGAATCGGCCCGACTC
>CAYORZ010000144.1:0-5319 GCA_964406485.1 uncultured Gemmatimonadaceae bacterium
CCGGTCACCATACGGCTGAACAGGACGGCGGGCTCGCCCCCCTCGACGGTCCCGCGCCCGTCGGTCGAGACGAGGGCGAGCTGGCCCGGTGCATACCACGCCAGGAGGTCTTCCTCGTGGGGGGTGGCCATGAGGCTGGCGTAGGTGCGGAGTGCGTTGCGCCCCTCCTCGGTGATCACCACCTGGGGACCGGTGGGGACCGCGGGCTCGCGAGGCGCCTCGGGGCGCCCCGAGGGAAGCAGGACGGTGGCGATCTCCGCCCCGCCTGCCGTCCACGCGAACGAGGTGAGCATGGTGGCGAGCACCGGACGAGGCGTGATCCTGCGGGAGCGCCCCGAGGTCGCGTCGGCCACGTAGATATGGGTCGCGTCGTCGAAGTGGGCGAAGTAGGCCACCTTCGTGCCGTCCGGCGACCAGGAGGCGTTGGAGACCCGGGCGCCCTCGGGCACCTCGATAGAGATCGTGCGTCCGTCGTCGGCCGAATGGAGATCGATCCCCACGTTGTTGCGGATCGTCAGATTCCGATGGCGGTGGGCCCCGACGTCGAAGAAGAGGCCCCCGAGCTCCTGCTGGGGCCGACTGAAGGTCGCCATGTCGACCGGCCCGTCCCCGACCTGGTTGAGGAACCAGCTGCGGTCGGGGTTGGGCTGATTCAACGTCACGTTCAGCCAGCGGGGAGCGAGGGCCGCCTCGGCGATCTCGGGGGGAGGCGTCACGAACTCCCGGGCCGTCAGGATGGGATCGTTCCGCCAGTCGGGACCGGACGTCGTGTCGGCCGGCGCCGGGCCCTGGGCGACGAGGGTGGTCGGCGCCACCGCGAGGAGCAGTGCCGCCGCGAGGCGGAGGGGTACAGTGATCATCGGGACCTCGGATGGGGTCGAATCGAAGTGCGGACCGCGCGCACGGCGGCGGTGCGAGCCGCTGCATTGTACGCCCCCCGGGGCGAGCGCGCACGGGGGGCCGGATCGTCGACCCTCCGGGGGGTGCCCCCTCGCCCGGGAGACGGGCCCGCGCAGCTTGCGCCGGCCACCGCGTGGGGCTACCCATTGAGACGTTCGAATCATCGACGCGGGGGCACTCGGAAGCCGGTGTGAATCCGGCGCGGCCCAGCCACTGTGACGAGGTGTGCGCGCTTCCAGGCGCACGACCTCCACCGATCAGGAAGCCACTGAGGCGCAGCCTCGGGAAGGCCGGTGGAGGATGCCTCAAGCCAGGAGACCTCCCCCGGGTCGCACGACTGCTTCACCCTCTCGGGAGGGGAGCGGTGCGCGTCTCGACGCCGATCACGGCCTCGTTCGTGCCGCCCGTTCTTCTCCCCGTCTTGGAGAAGACGGGGATGCCTTCACTCATCTGGTGCGCCGCACGCGCTGCGGTTCGACTCCTGCCGACCGCGGGCGCCCTCGCCCTGGCGGCGCTCCCCGGCGCTGCCCAGGTCACGGCCGTCGTCTCGGTCGACGTCCGGGAAGCCGGCACCGAGCGGCCGCTGGCCGGCGTCGAGGTCACCGCCCGACCGGGCCAGGCGACCGCGTGGACCGACGCGCACGGCCGGGTCGAACTCCGCGGGCTCCCCCCCGGTCGCGTCGTGGTGCAGGCGCGCCACTTCGCCTACGCACCCGCCGACGTCGAAGTCGTGGCGCGCAATGGCGCCACCGTCGCACTCACCCTGCGCCTCCACCCCCGCGCCCTCGAAGTCGGGGGGATCGAGGTCGACGCCCGACGGGACGAGGCCGGCCACCACTCGATCTCGATCGACGCCGTCGCGGGCGAAGTCCGCTCCGTCGTCGACGCCGTCGAGCGGCTGCCGGGGGTGGCGGTGGTGCGGCGGGGCGGACCCGGGAGCCCCGCGGTCCCCCGGATCCGCGGGTCCGCGGGCGACCAGGTGCTCGTGCTGGTCGACGGGGTGGCGATCAATTCCCCCCTCACCGGCGAGGCCGACCTCTCGGAGGTGGACCTGGCCCAGGTCGAGCGGGTGGTCGTCGTGCCCGGGGCGCGGGCGGCGCGCTACGGGGCCCGGGCGCTCGCCGGCGCCATCCTGATCGAGACCCGCAACCCGACCCGCACGACCGGCCACCTCCGCCTGGAAGGGGGCAGCCTGGGGCGGTGGGCGGTCGGCGGCACGGGATCCGTCGCCCACGCCACCCGTTCGCTGACGCTGTCGGGCGGTGTGGAGTGGCAGGAGGCCGACGGGGACTTCCGCTACCCGGTACCCGCGCTGCGCGGCGGGGGGACCGCGGTGCGGGACAACGCCCGCACCCGCTCCCGGTCGGCATTCCTGCAAGGGCGCTGGGCACCGTCCGCCGCGGCCGACCTCCGTCTGCGCCTCCACACGCGCGAGGGGCGACGGGGAAGCCCCGGCACCATCGTCCAGCCCTCACTCAGCGGGCAGAGTCGCGACCGGCGCACGGGGGTGCTCCTCCAGGCGGAGGGCGGTGCCGCGACCAGCGGGTGGTCGGCGGCGCTGGGACTCGACCGCCACGAGGCCGTCTCCGAAGACCCCGCCCCACCCTTCACCAACGCCTACCGGTCCGCCTCCGAGCTGGACCAGGTGGAGGGGCGCGCGGAGTGGCACGGCGAGGTGGGCGCCATCGAGATGGCCCTCGGAGCAGACGGGCGGCGGCGGTCGCTCACGGCCTCGGCGCTGGCGGAGGGGGCTCCGGGGGTCGTCCGCGGGGGCGGCGGGTGGATCCGCCTGCGCCACGTCCGGGGTGGGGGCGACCGCCTCGTCGCCGCCCTCTCCACGACGGTCCGCGTCGACCGCCACGACCTGCTCGACGGCACCGTGGCCTCCCCCTCGGCCACCCTCTCCCTCACTCGGGGTCCCCACCACCTCGAGGTCACGGCGGGAAACGCGGTCGCCCCCCCCGACATCTCCGACCTCTTCTTCCAGGAGGGGGTGCTGGTGGCCGCCAACCCCGACCTGGCTCCCGAGCGGGTCCGCGGTGAAGTGAGCGTCGAATACCGGCACCTCGTGACTGGTGAGGGGTGGGCCGCCTCTCTCGGGCTGGCCGCCTACCGAGCCGACGTCGACGGGATGATCCTCTGGGTGCCGGACCACCGATTCATCTGGAGTCCCCGCAATATCGACGTCACCCGTCGCGGCGCCGAGGTCGCGCTCGAGGTGCGCGCTGGCCGCGACTTCTCGGCTCGGGGCGACCTGGCCTGGTCCCGCGTCGACTACGACACGGACGTGCTTCGCGGCGAGGTGGTCTATCGCCCCCGGTGGACGGCGCGCCTGTCGACCCACGCCCTCCTCGCGGGGCTCGACTGGTCGGCGGGTGGCCAGTGGACCGGTTCCCGCCGCACCGCCCCCGGCACCGATCTCAATCGGCTCCCCGGTTACCTGCGCATCGACGCGTCGGTGGGCCGCACCGTCACACTCTCGGGCGCCGAAATCGCCGTCGACCTCGCCATCGACAACCTCCTCGACGAGGGCGCCTCGCTCCTCGCCGACTACCCCCTGCCGGGCCGCACCTTCTCGGTTCGGCTCCGGGCAGCTCCGTCGGGCGGTTGAACGCCGCCCGCACCACGACTCCCCACCACTCATCGCATCAGACCATGAATCGACACGCTCTTCCCGTCGCCCTCGTTGTCGCGGCCTTCGCTTTCGGCACCACGGCGTGCAGCGACGATGACGGGGTCTCTCCCCCGTCCGACCGACCCTTTCACGAAGGGACGTCCGACAACCCGCAGATCGGCGCAGTGGTGAACTCCACCGGAAGCGCCGTCCACCTCTTCCAGCTGGGGGACCCGTCCCGCGTCGAGGAGATCGGCCTGGGCGCGAGCTCCGCGATCACCCCGGTCGGACTGTCGATCTCCGGGTCCCGGATTGCGGTCCCCCTCGGCAATACGGCCTCCGTGGCGCTCATCGACGTCGAGACGCTGGAAGTGGATCGGCATTTCCTCTTCGAGTCGGGCAACGCCACCGGTTCTGCCTTCACCGCCGACGGCGGACTGATTGCGGCCAATCTCGTGACGAATCAGGTGGGCAGGGTCGACCTGACCCAGTCCTCCGACGCCTTCGGCCACCTGGTCGATGTCGCCCCCGGTCCCACCGATGTCGAGGTCAGCGGATCGCGCGCGTTCGTCGTCTCGACCACTCTCGACGACCACTACATGCCGCTCGGCAACGGGGTCGTCACCGTCCTCGACGCCGCGTCGATGGCGATCCTGGGCACGGTCGACACCGGCGGAGAGAACCCGCAGGACGCCGCCGTGGGGCCCGATGGACGGTTGTATGTGGTCAACACCGGGGACTACTTCACGCCGGGGACGGTGGGGATCATCGACCCCGCGGCGATGGAACTGGTGGGAGTGGTCGGCAACGCCGGCGTGGGCCCCGGCGCGATCACCATCGACACCGACGGCTACGCCCACATCTCGGGCTTCGTTTCGGGGACGCTGATCCTCGACACGCGCAACGGCCAGTGGGTGCGGGGAAGCGACAACCCCCTCTGCGCCCCTCTCGCCGACGGTGCTTGTCGCGGAGCGGCCGACGCCGTGCGCGCCGCGGATGGCCGCGTCTACCAGACCTTCTTCGGCAGCCCCTCCGAAGGACTCGTCCCGTACATCTTCGTCTACGAGGCGGGCAGTTTCGCGCTGACCGACAGCCTGCCGGCCGGGCCCGGGCCCTCCGGCATCCGGGTCGCGTCGTTCCGCTGATGGCGTCCCGCTCCGCGCTTGCCGGGGAGTTTACCACCTGCGTCGGAACGCCGCGGCCCATCAAAGCCCACTCCGAGTTCCTGCGGGCGGCGAGGTGGTTCAGCCTGCCAGATCGTCGGCCGAGGGGCCGTAGACGCCCGGCACGGGCAGGTCCAGCAGGCGCAGATAGACCACGAGCTGCCCGCGGTGGTGGGCCATGTGGCTGATGCCCAGCGTCCGCAGGGCCAGCGCGCGCGGCTGTTCGAGGATCACATGGTCGCCGTTGCGGAAGATCCAGGTCTCGCCGAGCGCCGAAACGTCGACGCCTTCGAGCACGGACTCGAGTGCGCGGGCGTGACCGTCGAACTCCTCGAGAAGCGCGTCCCGGGAAGCGAGGCTTTCGCGCCGCGGCGGGACCGACGCGAAGTCGAACTCGTCGTCGCGCAGGATCGGTTGCATCCACGCGACGAGGGTGACCAGATGGGTGGCCAGATCTCCGATCGACATCGACTTCGGGTGCGGCTTCCAGGTGAGTTCGCCGTCCGGCAGCGCCTCGAGGACACGGCGTGTGTTCGCCAGTTCGGGACCGACATCGCCAAGGATCAGATCGCGGGTCATGCACACCTCGGACTGGAACACGATCGCGCCCGCGGGCGTGCGGTAGCGCGGATGCAGGCGCGC
>CAYORZ010000145.1:0-5304 GCA_964406485.1 uncultured Gemmatimonadaceae bacterium
CGCACGAGAGAGGTGGCGCCCCCCTCGTAGACCCCGCCGGCGCCCGCGCCCTGCCGGTTGGTGACCTGCTCCATGCGGCGCCCCCGTAGTCTGTGGCGGAGGCGGCGGGCGGGAGCGGCCGCGATCGGCCGGCGGGGGAGGCCCGCGCGGGGGGGGCAGGCGCCACAACTGCATACCCGCTGACATGACCCCCGAAACCTGATCCAGTAGTGGCGTTCGTGACCCCTCGATGCGACGTCGCCGGCGCCGGAGGCGACGTCAACCCGACCCCACGGGCGGCCGGGAGGCCATTGGGGATGATCGACGTCGTGGGGTGACGTCAAATCGCCCCGGTCCCCCGGCGGTGGGGGTCTGGGTACACCTTCACGTCGTGGGGCGACGTCAAATCGCCCCACAGCTGGAAGCGGCGGGTGGGGGGCTGGTTTGACGTCTCCGCGGACGGCGCCTACATGGCGGAGAGCCCACCGGCGTCAGGCGGCGGGCGGTGCACTCCCGTCATCGGGGCCTGGATCGAGACCGGCCAGCACCTCGCGGAACTCCTCGGCCATGGACGGGTGGCCGTGAGCCTCGGCGGCGGCGATGCCGCGCTCGTAGGCCGCGCGCGCCTCATCGTGATGCCCCAGGCGGAAGAGCGCGTCTCCGAGTCGGCCCCAGGCGTTGCCCTCGTCGTCGGTGGCGGCGAGGTAGGCCCGCAACTGGTCCACCGCTTCGGCGAGGCGGTCGGTGTTCAGGTACTCGAGGGCGAGGCCGAAGCGCAGTCGGGGGTCGTCGGGGCGACGCTCCAGCATGCGCTGGAGGGCGGCGGCACGGTCACTCATGACGGACCAGACCTCGAGGCTCAGTCGGGAAAGATGAAGGTGCGCGCCATCTCGTCGCTCGCGGCTCCGCCGCTCATCACCTCGATGAGCGCGCGCATGTGACGGCCCATCTCTTCGAGCCTCCCGAGCACCGCGCGGGTGTGCGCCCAGTCGAAGTAGGCAGCCACGGCCGACTCCGCCGCCGGGTGCTCGGCGAGAACGGCCGCGTCCATCTCTTCCTTCTGACAGCGGAGGATCGCCCGCACGGCTTCCTCGTGTCGCTCCTGCTCGGCGAGGGTGGCAATCGACAGGTCACCGTCCAGGGCAGGGACGAGGGCTTCGACCCGACCGCGGACGCGCGAGGGAGCCGCGATCGCGCACCCGCCACCGATTTCGTCGCCCAGGGCGATGCGGGCGCCCGATCGGAGCGCCTGGAGTTCCTCGTAGTTGCAGTGGAGGATCATGGTCGGCACCTCCGCCGGCTCGAACGATGGTCGCGGCGTTCCGGATGCCGCGGACCCCTGCTGCCCCCTACCCCGGCGCCGATCGAAGGGTTTCGGGGGCGGGTCAGGCCCGCTCGTCGACCCGGATCCCCCGTGAGCCTCCACCCGTTCCGGGGCCGGAGGGAGGGAGGGCACGCGGCCCGATAACGAGCCCACCGATCCAGTCGTAGACGACGTGGACGACGATCGCGGGCCAGAGGCTTCCGTCCAGCACGACCGAAGCACCGAGCAATGCACCGAGAAGGCCGGTACGCGTGATCCCCCACGACCCCTGGTAGCTGTGGAGGACGCCGAACGCCAGCGACGAGACGACGAGGGCGAGCCAGGGGTCGCCCAGCGCGGGAATCAGGACGGCGAGCAGGAAACCCCGAAAGACGATCTCCTCGCCGACACCCGCGACCACCGAGAGTCCCGCGAAGGCGCGGCGCTCACGGCGGGTGCGGGGGATCAGGGCGAGAAGGAGGGGATGTTCACGAAAGCCCGTCCACCGCTCGATCAGCCAGAAAAGGGCCGCAAGGAGCGCGGTGGCCAGCGTGAGCCGGAGCGTGGCGAGCGCGAAGGCACCGAGACCCTCGCCGGGCGCAGCGAGACCCACAAGCCCCATGCGATGGAGGCCCGGCCCCAGGAATCCCACTCCGAGGGCGATGAGTGTCAGGACCCCCATGGTGACCGCCGAACTCAGATAGATGGCCGGACGGTGGACGACGTACTCCTCCAGCGCGGAGAGCTGCAGGATCGAGAGGAGCGGGAGAGTGAAGAGAAGGAAGGCGGCGAAGAAGGACTCGGTGAGGCCCGCGTCGAGGCGGAGGTGGAGTCCCGCACCCACGAGAACCGTCGCCAGAACCCCCGCTCGCAGCAGCCACCGGTCGACGTGTATCCGGCGCTCGCCGTCGGGCCCGCCCCCCTCGGAATCGCTCACGGCGCCGAAGCCTGCGCCCCCGCCCCGGGCTCCTCCGCCGCCGGGGTCTCCGTCCCCCCCGGCGCTCCGCCGCCGTCGTGGCTGCCGGCCAGGGCGAGAATCCGCTCGACCACCGCCCGCACGTCGGCCGCGGTGGAGCGGTGGTTCATGATGCAGAGGCGGAGGGCGTAGTGCCCCCGCAGCCGGGTCGACGACATCATCGCCGTCCCCTCGTCGACGATCGTTGCCTGGAGGGCGCGGTTGAAATCGTCGACCGCGTCGGAGCCCGCCCCCTCCCCCGGGTGGAGGCGGAAGCAGACGATGCCCAGGGTGGCGGGGCTCAGGATCTCGACACGGGGGTCGGCGCGCAGGAGCCGCTCCGCCTCGAGGGCGAGGTCGATCGCGCGACCCACGGCCTCGGCGTGCGCGCGGCGCCCGTGTACCTGGAGCGCCATCCAGATCTTCAGGGCACGGAAGCGGCGGGTGAGCTGAAGCCCCCGGTCGGCGAAATTCACCTGCTCGAGTCCGAGGTCGGTGTCCTGCAGGTACTCGGGAAAGACCCGGAACGCCCGGGTGAGCGCCTCGGGGTCGCGCACCAGGAGGCACCCCGCCTCGTAGGGCTGGAACAGCCATTTGTGGGGGTCGAGCGTGACGCTGTCGGCCCGTTCGATCCCGGTCAGGGCGGCACGGCCCCGCGGATCGAGCACGGCAAAGCCTCCGTACGCCGCGTCGACGTGGAGCCAGGTGTCGTGCGCCGCGCAGAGGTCGGCGAGGGTGGCGAGGGGGTCGACCGCGCCGGTATTGGTGGCTCCCCCGTTGGCCACGACCATCACGGGCGTGCGTCCGGCCGCCCGATCCTCGCGCAGGGCCCGCTCGAGGGCGTCGGGGTCGATCCGGTAGTCACGACCGCTCGCGATGTGGCGGAGTGCCGTGGGGCGGAACCCCGCGATGCGGGCGGCCCGCTCGACCGAGCTGTGGCTCTGGTCCGAGAAGTAGATCACCGGCTGCTCGGGGTGACGGGCTGCCTCGCGGGCGGCCACGACGGCGCAGAGGTTGGCCGCCGAACCACCGCTCGTCAGCAGTCCCCCGGTGCCCTCGGGCATCGCGAGCCAACTCCGGAACCAGTCGAGCACCACGAGTTCGATCTGGCTGGGGCCCGCCGATTCGAGCCAGGTCCCCTGGAAGGTGTTGTAGCCGGTCGCCAGCAGGTCGCCCAGGATCGAGATCCAGGTGGGTGACGAGGGGACGAAGGCGAAGAAGCGGGGGTGGTCGATGCGGCCCGCCAGCGGGAGGATCTCGTCGATCGCCCGGGCGAGGACGGCGTCGGCGTCGCCCGGCTCCTCGGGACACGCCTCGCCGAAACGCCCCTCGAGCTCGGCGCGGGTGGCCCCCTCCCAGGGACGGTCCTCGGCCAGCCGGACGTGGCGCTCGACCAGGGCGTCGATCACCGCGTGACCCAGCCGGCGCATCTCGTCGGCTTCGAGGGCGAGCCCCGATGCAGGTGCCGGCGCGGGGGCCGTCCCCGGCGCCGCCCCGGACCCTTCCGGCGGCGTCACCGGGGCAGGATCGGTGGCGGGTCGTCGCCGAAGGTCTCCCGGTACCACGACGTGAAGGCGGTCACCTCGACCGGATCGAGCGCTGCGCGTGCCTCCGGAAATTCCCCCGGGCGGAGCGCCAGGAGGATCTCTTCGAGGTAGCCCGCGTGCGACGCGTACATGATCTCGTCCATCGGGGGGTAGGGGGCGAAGTCGAAGTAGGCCCGCCCCAGAAGCCAGGCATCGGCCACCGTCTGCATGACCTCCACCTCGAAGTCCCACGCATCGGTGCCCGCCGCCTCCGGGAGAAACTCGTCGATCCGCCCCTCTTCGCGCATCAGGTGGAGGAAGGCGTAGATCTCGTAGGGATTACGGATGTCGGGGGACGACCGCCGGTAGCGGATCCGCGCCGTGTCGGCCGAGATCTCGAGCGTCTCCCAGGGGTAGACGTCGCGCGCCTCCGGCTCGGTCCAGATCAGGAAGCCGGGATCATTGATGATCACCTCCATCAGGTGGTCGGTCTCGTCGTAGACCTCGCGCATGCGGAGGTTGTCGTCGTCGAGGACGAGGCGGGCACCCGACTGGATGATGAGCGGCCGGGGGGAGGGCAGCTGGCTGGGCGCGTTGCTCACACACCCCGCGGTCCACACCCCCGCCGTCACCACCCCCGCGAGGGCCACCCCCCGCGCCCACCGTGCGGACCGCAGCACCCCGCTCACCGGGAAACGCTCCCCACTCCGAGGGGACGCACACCCCGGGGGTCGGCCGCAGGGCACGCTTGACACCCCCCCGCGTGGAGTGGGAATTGCACCTGAGGGACTTGCTTCTCCACCATGGACTCTCCTGTCACCTGATGCCTCACGTATATGGATACTGCCGAGCGAGCCGGTGATTTCACGATTCCGCGCACGATGACCCCCGACGAACTGGGCGACACGCTCGCTCGCCTCGTCTGGGAAAACTTCACGGACTTCATTTCCGAAGGCGACGCCGAAGTCCCCCTCGCCGAGCTCGGAGTCCCCACCCATGAAGGGGTTCCCGAAACCCGGGCGGTCGAGGAGGCGCTCATCTTTCTCATGTGGGCCCATACCCGTGGCACCCAGCTCGCGTTCGTCGGGCGCGCCTCCGACGAGCTGCTGCGCGAAGGGCTGGACGCCATGCATCGCGCGATTTTCGAAGACATGGAAGGCCACGGGACGCCCCGTTCCCATCTGCCCTTCTTCGAGCAGCGGGTCGGTGCCCGCTATCACGAGTACCGACTCGCCGCCGACGAGGGTGACCAGCGGCTCGGACGCGCCGTCGTGCGCCACCTCTGCAACGACGACGAGGTACGCGAGGAACTCGGCCGGGCGATCACGATGCGGGCCATGGCGGTCACGAACCCGCTCCGCGACTTCCTCGACGAGGTCGAACTCGTCGCCGCCTGAGGCGCCCCCCCTTCATGGCGAACCCCACTTCAGCAGCTCGAAGGGGCTGCGGCAGTCGCGGCACCAGTAGCTCGCCACCGAGGCGTGCGGACCGAAGGCGTTGAGCAGCTCCGACTCTCGCCCGTCGCAGAAGGGGCAGGGGGG
>CAYORZ010000146.1:0-370 GCA_964406485.1 uncultured Gemmatimonadaceae bacterium
GGGGCGCCCGGCCCCCCCCGCCGGGGGGGCGGCCTCCACCTCCCGCTCGGGGACTTCTGGCTCGGGTACTGGCTCTGGGGACCCCGCTGGAGGGGGCGTCCCTACTACGGGGAGGGGTACGGCGAACCCCGTGGGGTCCGGGGACGCCACGACGGTCCCCCCTTCTACAAGAAGGTGTTCTCGTTCGTCTTCGGTCCTGACGAGCCGGTGCGCAGCCAGGTCGAGAAGGACCGCGAGATGCTTCGCTTCGTGCGGGCGCGACGGGGAGTGGTCTCGGCCACCGACCTCGTTCAGATGACCGGGATGGAACTGGCCGAGGCCGAGGAGGAGCTCGGGCGGCTGATGGCCGCCCACGACGGGGAGGTCGAGG
>CAYORZ010000146.1:380-5288 GCA_964406485.1 uncultured Gemmatimonadaceae bacterium
GTAGACCGCCGGCGCCCCGTGTTCTCCCCCGGGGGAGGGGAAGGCGAAGATGTCTCGCCGCCCGGGGTTTGGACCCCCGCTCCAGGGTCAGGACCTCTACCGGGGGGCTGGCAGCGGGCGGTGGTGTCGGGGGGGGGGGTGCGGCCCCCCCACGACGGCGAGGTCGAGGTGACCGAACGCGGCACGCTGCTCTACACCTTCCCCGAGCTCATGGTGAGCGCGCACGGCCCCGTAGAGGAGCGCGAGCCGCCTCCCGCGTGGCGCCGCCTGGAACCGGCCCGCCCCCTCACCGGCAACAAGGGGGGATCGAATGCGCTGATCATCGCCATGAACGGCTTCAACCTGGCGGCAGCGGCCACCGCCCCCTTCTTCATCTTCCCCCGGCTGGGCCTCGGGGGGACCGCCGCCGAAATCGCCCTGGTCTGGGTACCCGTGGCCTTCAGCAGCGTCTTCTTCGCCGTCCCCGGACTCCGCTGGCTCGGCTTGCGGAAGGAAAACGCCCGCCGCGCGCTCCGCAACGTGCGCAAGAGCGTCCTGGGCCTCGTCTCGCGATTCAGTCTGCGCGGCGATCGGGCCGAGGCGCTCCCCGAGTCGGAGGCCGAGCGGGTGGTGAAGGCCGTGGGCGACGTCGAGATCCCGCTCGCGGTCGCCGCCGTCCCCGACACCCTCGACCGGCTGGTGGCCGAGTTCGACGGCGAAGTCGAGGTCGACGCCTCCGGAGAGTCCCGCTTCCGGTTTCCGGCGTTCCGCGAAGCCATCGCGGAGGCCCACCGGGCGCGGGGGGTGCTCGCGCTGGAGGAGCGTTCGGTGGGACGGATCGTTCACGCCACCGACGACGACGAGGCCACGGCGGGGCGCCGCGAGCTGGAGAGCTTCGACGCGGAGCTTCAGACCCTCTCCGCCGAATCCGATGCTCCTGCCCTGCCCCCTCCCGACGATCTGTCGGAGTACCTCGCCGACCCCGAACGCTTCGCGGTCCGTGATGAACGGAAAATCGCCGCCCTCCGGGAGGAGATGATGCGGAACGAGGCGTCGCCTCCGAGAGGACAACGACGTTGAGCGAGGGGAGCGAGGTTACCCGGCTCCTCTCGGCGATCAACGCCGGGGACCCCGGAGCGAAGGAAGCCCTCGTCCCCGTCGTCTACGCGGAACTGCGCATCCTGGCCGAAAGCTACATGCGCAAGGAACGGTCGGGGCATACCCTCCAGCCGACGGCCCTGGTCAACGAGGCGTGGATCCGGCTCGCCGATCAGAGCCGGGTCGAGTGGAAGGGACGCGCCCACTTCTTCGGGATCGCCGCCCAGGCGATGCGGCGGATCCTCGTCGACCATCATCGGCGACGGACCGCATCCCGACGGGGGGGTGAACGGGCCGTGACGCTCATCGACGATGCGGCCGACACCTTCAGCGATCCGCTCGACCTCCTGGCCCTCGACGAGGCACTCGACCAGCTCGCCGAGATGGACCCGCGGGCAGCCCGCGTCGTCGAACTCCGCTTCTTCGGCGGACTGAGCGTCGAAGAGACGGCCGCGGTGCTCGACGTCTCCGAGCCCACCGTGAAGCGGGACTGGCGCAGCGCCCGGGCGTGGTTGTACGGACGACTGGCCGGCGGCTCCTCGGCAGCCGGCGTGACCCCGACGGAGTAGACGCTCCCTCCGGGGTCCCCACCCCACCCGCACCTCCCCCCGCCGGGGCGTGCGTTCGCGCCCTCCTCCCCCCGCCTCGACCATCCGGAAGGGGCCGACACCCATCGCAGCCCGGAAGTGATCCCCCGGACGGGGGAAGTGCGCGTGTCCGCTTGAAGGCCCACCCCCGGCTTCAGGAGCGGATGGATGATCGGCACACAGATCGGGCGATACCGGATCGAGCACGAGCTCGGCCGGGGAGGCATGGGCGTCGTCTACCGCGGCACCCAGGTCACGCTCGACCGTGCCGTCGCGATCAAGATGCTTCCTGCCCACCTCGCCGACAGCGACAACCAGGAGCGCTTCCGGCGCGAGGCGCTCACCCTCGCCCGTCTGGCCCACCCCAACATCGTCCACATCTACGATGTGGAGGAGCAGGACGGGCACTCCTTCATCATGATGGAGCACATCGGGGGCGGCTCGCTGGGCGATCGTATTCGCGCTGAAGCACCCGTTGCGGCGGGGCGCGCGGTCGAGATCATGAGCCCGGTCCTCTCCGCCCTCCACGCCGCCCACCTCGCGGGAGTGGTGCACCGCGACATCAAGCCCGACAACATTCTCTTCACCTCCACCGGGCGACCGAAGCTGACGGATTTCGGGATCGCGCACCTGCGCGACGGGGGAAGCCGGACCCGCACCGGAGTGATGCTCGGCACCCCGTACTACATGTCGCCCGAACAGGCGCAGGGGCGCCCGGTGACGGCGGCGGCCGACCTCTACGCGGTCGGTGTCGTGCTGTACGAGATGCTGGCGGGGCGGGTGCCGTTCAGCGGAGACGATCCGCTCTCGGTCGCCCTCAAGCATGTGCAGGAGTCCCCCCTCCCCCTGGGGACGCTCCGCCCCGACCTCCCCGCGGCCCTCTGCGAACTCGTCCACCGCGCTCTCCTGAAGGCTCCGGAGGCTCGCTTCGGCTCGGCCGCAGCGATGCAGGATGCCCTCGAGTCCGCGAGCGGGTGGTCGCCGGGATACACTACCCTGGACCCCGACCGGGTATCGCTTCCCCTCGCGGGCGCCGCCGCGCCGCCCCCTTCCCTCCCCACCGCCGTCCCCCCGGGCCCGCCGACCGGTGACGTCCAACACGACGTCCCTGCCCGCGGGACCGCAGGGGGAACCGGAGACCACGGGCCCCGCGTCGCACGCGACGGGGGACCCCGGGGGGTGGGTGAAGCGGGGGTTTCGGAAGCGATCGCGGCGTCGACCGCGACCGGGGCGGCCGCGCTCTCCAGGGTCGGACGCGACACGATCGGCTGGCTGGCGAAGCCCGGGTGGCGGGGTCATCCCCGAGCGGTCTGGGCGGGAGCGGCGGCCCTGATCCTCGCGCTGGCGTGGGGAGGGGCGGAGGCGGTCGGCCGCACCGATCGGAGTTCTGCCGGACTCCCCCCCCGAGACTCCGGCTTCGGCGTGGCCACCCCCCCCGACCGCCCGGGCGATGACGGGCGGAGCGGCGACGCCCCGACGGGGGACGATCTCGGCGCCGAGGCGCCCCCCCCCTCCTTCGCGGGAGGCGGGGACCGGAGCAGCGTGAGCCCGATCCCGCGGGGCGGTACGGGGCTCCTGGGCGGGTCCTCGGCGCGCCCGCTCACCGAGGCCGAACGGGCCGCCCTCCAGGACCTCGTGCGCGGCGGCGCCGCAGCGGAGCCCGAATCCGCCGTCCCCCGAGGCGAGGACTCCGGCCGGCGTCCCCCCGACGAGGGCGGCCGCAGCGGCCTCGCGACCCCCGAGGCGAACACCGGGGCGCAGCCGGAGTCCCCCACGCCCCACGCGCTGGTGCGCGCCATCGTCGACCGTCAACTGCGCGCGGTCGAAGAGGGCAACCGGTCGCTCTTTCTCCAGGACTTCCACCCCTCCATCCGGGCAGAGGCTGCCGCCGACTTCGACCTGGCCGTGGCCGGGACGACCTCGATCCGCAGCACGCTCTCCAACCTGACCATCGAATTCCTCGAGCCGGACCACGCCTTCGTCACCTTCGACGTGGAGGTGACCTTCACCGTCCGCGCCGACGGCCGCACCCTGCGGGATTCGTACAAGGAGATGTGGGACGTGCGGCGCGAGGGCGAGCGGTGGTGGATCGTCGCATGGAACTGATCACCGCTCCCCTCCCGGGGCTCCCCCGTACCCCCCTCCGGGCGGCCCTGGCGACCGACACCGGTCGTCACCGCGACCACAACGAAGACGCCGTCGGCCACTTCATTCCCGACGACCCCTCGGCAGCGCACGCCCCCGTGGACGTGGCCCTCCTCGTGGCCGACGGGGTGGGGGGCCACGCAGGCGGCGAGCAGGCTTCGCGCTTCGTCGTGCACGCCGTCCACGACACTCTCGCCGCCCACCGGCGGCGCATCGACGCCCCCCGCTGGCTGGGTGACCTCCTCCGCTCGATCCATCGGGAACTGCTCGATCAGGCGGCGGGTCACGGCACGCCCCACGCCATGGGAAGCACGGCCACCCTGGCCGTGGTCCAGGGAAAGGAACTCGTGCTCGCCCACGTCGGCGACTCGCGCGCCTACCGTCTCCGCAACGGCCGACTCGAGCAACTCACCGAAGACCACTCCTGGGTGGCCGAGCAGCTGCGCGCCGGAGTCCTCTCTCCGGGGGACCCCGAAGCCGAGGCGAAACGCCACGTCCTCACGCAGTGCCTGGGGATCGGGAGCAGCCTCCGCGTGCAGATCGTCGAGGAGCGCCTCTCGGAAGGGGATCGCTACCTGCTCTGCAGCGACGGACTTCACGGGGTGATCCCCGATGACGACCTCCGCGACGTACTCGCGGGCGAACCCGAGGCCGAGGCCGCGGCCACCCGACTGATCGCGATGGCGAACGCGGCCGGCGGGCCCGACAACATCTCGGCGATCGTCTTCGACGTGGGCGAGCCGCCGCGCCCGCCGCGGGCCGCGGTCGCCCCGCTCGCCGCGGCAGACCCGCCCACGCCCCCCACCGACGCGCCCTCCGGGGTCGGGACACCGCCGACCCGCGCGCCCTTCCCGCGCCGCGCCGCTCCCTGGGTGAGCGGTGCAGGAGCCGTCCTCCTCACGATCGGGGTGGGCGCGTGGATGACCGGACAGGCGGGGGGCGCGCCTGTGGACGCGCTTCCGTCCGAGCCGCAGACGCCCCCCGCCGAAGCGGCACCCCCGGCCGAAGCCGCCCCACCCCGCCGCGCGCCCGACACCCCGGCTGCGGAGGGCGCCCTCCCCCCGGTCGTCCCGGACACCGCGACGAGCGGGGCCGACAC
>CAYORZ010000147.1:0-5222 GCA_964406485.1 uncultured Gemmatimonadaceae bacterium
CCGGAAGCCACCGCCGCCGCGGCGGGAGCCGCCGAGGGGGCGGATGCCGCGATCGACGCAACCGGTGACCTGGAAGCCGTCGAGTGGGAGGTGATCGACATCGACGCCCTCCGCCCCACCCCTGCCGACGTGCCGGAGGAAGAGGTCGTGGCGGCGGCCGAGGTCGCGGAGGCGGCCGAAGTCGGGGAGGCGGCCGAAGTCAGTGACGCGACCGACGACGAAGAGGTGCTCGACATCGCCCTGCTCTCGCCCGATCCGGTGGTCACCCCCGACCTGGTGGTCACCTCTGACCCGGAGGCCACCCCCGCTGACGCGCCCCCCGCGGCCGCTGCCGACGACGACGAGCCGTTCGGCTTCTCGCTCGACTCGTCGGGCGACGCGGAACTGGCCCTCGACTGGGATCTCGCCGACGAGGAGCCCGACCCCCCGTCGGCGTCGCCCGCCGCCCCGCCTCCCGACGAGGAGGAGCTCGTGGTCGACGCCGCGAGCCTCGCGCCCGACGGATGGGTGCACGGCGGTGCCCCGCGCGTCGGAGGCGACGCCGACCTCCGCCGCCAGCTCGCCGACCTCACGGCCGACCTCGAGCCCGCGCCGCCGCCCGAGGAGTCCGACGAGCCCGAAGAGGCGCTCCCCACGCGAACCCTCGGCGAGCTCTACGCCCGCCAGGGGCTCCGCTCCGAGGCCGTCAAGGTGTTCGAGGCGCTGGTGGCCCGCAGCCCGGACGACACCGATCTCCAGGCGCGCCTTGCAGAGCTCCGGGGGGCGCCGCCGGCCCCGGCTGCCGCTGCGCCGCCCGCCGCCCTGCCCCCGACGCCCCGTACCCCCTCGCTGCGCGACGAACTCGACGGGCCACCGGTGGGCGACTACTTCGCCCGCCTCCTCGGGTGGAATGCGGGAGGGGCGGCCGACGGAACCGACGCGGAGTCCTCCGGAGACCGGGACTGATGCCACGCTTCCGCATCGGGGTGGTGCACGGACCCAACCTCCGGCTGCTCGGTCGGCGCGAACCCGAGGTCTACGGCACCCACACCCTGGAAGAGATCGACGCGCGCATCGCGCACCTCGCCGCGGAACTCGGGGTCGAGGTCGAGCCCTTCCAATCGAATCATGAAGGGGCGATCCTGGATCACGTCGAAGCGACGCACGGGCGCCTCGACGGGCTCGTCGTCAACGCCGGCGCACTGACCCACACCTCGATCGCCCTCCGCGACGCCCTCGTCGGCGTGGGGCACCCCTTCGTCGAGGTTCACCTGTCCAATACCGCCGCGCGCGAATCCTTCCGTCACCACTCGTACCTCTCGGCGGTCGCGGTTGGTGTGGTTTATGGATTCGGCATCGACAGCTATCTTCTCGGGCTGCGAGGGCTCGTTGCCTACCTCGCGACCTCCGCGCACCCCGATGCGCCCCACGCCTGAAACCAACGGATCCGAATGGCGAGCACAGCCGACTTTCGCAATGGCATGGTCCTCGACATCGACGGGGACCTCTGGTCGATCACCTACTTCCAGCATGTGAAGCCCGGAAAGGGGGGTGCCTTCGTGCGCACCCGGCTGAAGAACGTCCTGACGGGGGCGGTTCTGGAGAAGACCTTCCGGGCGGGGGAGCGGGTCACGTCGGTCCGCCTCGAGCGCCGGCCGGTGAACTACAGCTACACCGACGGCCAGCTCTACTACTTCATGGATGCCTCGACCTTCGAGATGATCCCGCTGTCTGCCGACGTGATCGGAGAGGATCAGCTCCGCTACCTCAAGGAAAACATGGAGTGCGAGGGGTTGGTGCATGCCGACACGGTGATCGCGGTCGATCTTCCCCAGTTCGTCGAACTCTCGGTGACGGAGACCGACCCCGGCCTGCGCGGCGACACCGCCCAGGGAGGCACCAAGCCCGCGACCCTCGAGACGGGCGCGGTGATCCAGGTGCCGCTCTTCGTCGAGATCGGCGACGTGGTCCGGGTCGACCGCACCGAAGACAAGTATCTGACGAGGGTGAGCGGATGATCGACCTCGAGTTCCTCGAGCGGCTGATCGCCGCCATCGACCGGAGCAGTATCGACTCGATCGAGATCGAGCGGGGGGGGACGCGGGTCCGACTCGGCAAGACGCCGCCGCAGTCGGCGCCGCCCGCCGGCGCCGCGATGCCGATGCCGGCCGTGCTCCCCCAGCCGTCCGTCGCGGTGGGTGCCCCTGCGGCAGGACCGGCAAACCCTGCTTCCGCTCCGCCGGAGACGGAGTCCCCGACCCCGAACGAGACGAACCACCTCATCGATGTGGTCTCGCCGATGGTGGGGACCTTCTACCGCGCTCCCTCTCCCGAGTCGCCCCCATTCGTCGAGGTGGGCACGCGGGTGAGCGAGGGCACGACCCTCTGCATCATCGAGGCGATGAAGTTGATGAACGAACTGGAGGCAGAGGTCTCGGGCACGATCGCCGAGATCTGCGTGGAAAATGCGGAACCGGTCGAGTACGGCCAGGTGCTCTTCCGCATCGACCCCACCTGACCTTCGGCCGGGCACTTCCCGCGGCTCCAGACGGCGAGGGGGTCCCGACCGAACTTCGGCCCGGGATCGCGGCGCCGCACCTTCGACGTGATTTCGGTCAACGAGGCAGGACGACGTGTTCAAGAAGGTTCTCATCGCGAATCGGGGCGAAATCGCCCTCCGCATCATCCGGGCGTGCAAGGAGCTGGGAGTCCAGACCGTCGCCGTCTACTCCGAGGCCGACCGGGAATCGCTCCACGTGCGCTTCGCCGATGAAGACGTCTGCATCGGCCCGGCGCCGAGCCACGAGAGCTACCTCAAGATTCCGCGCATCATCGCCGCGGCCGAGGTAACCGGGGCAGAGGCGATTCACCCCGGGTACGGTTTTCTGGCCGAGAACGCCGAGTTCAGCGAGATCTGCGCCCGTTCCGGGCTCGTCTTCATCGGACCGACCCCCGAACAGATCCGGACGATGGGTGACAAGGCCACCGCGCGGCGCACGATGCGCGACGTGGGGGTGCCCACCGTTCCCGGTTCGGAAGGGGTGCTCACCGATCCCGACGAGGCGGTGGCGCTGGCCGACGAAATCGGCTATCCGATCATGATCAAGGCGTCGTCGGGGGGAGGGGGCAAGGGAATGCGCGTCGCCCACGATGCCCAGAGCTTCCCCAAGCACCTCATGGCGGCCCAGACCGAGGCCCAGGCGGCGTTCGGCGACCCCGGGGTCTATCTGGAGCGCTGCATCTTGCGGCCGCGCCACGTGGAGTTCCAGGTCTTCGGTGATACCCGGGGACGGGTCGTGCACCTGGGCGAGCGCGACTGCTCCGTGCAGCGAAGGCACCAGAAGCTGATCGAAGAGGCGCCATCGCCCGCCCTCACTCCCGAATTGCGCGAAGAGATGGGCGAGGCCGCGGTGAAGGCCGCGCGTGCGATCGGTTACGTGGGGGCGGGAACCGTGGAGTTCCTCCTGGACCAGGGCGGAAACTTCTACTTCATCGAGATGAACACCCGCATCCAGGTGGAGCACCCCGTCACCGAGGTGACGACCGGACTCGACCTGGTGAAGGAGCAGGTCCGGGTGGCGGCAGGGTTGCCCCTCTCCTTTCCCGACAACATCCACCTGCGCGGGCACGCGATCGAGTTCCGGATCAACGCCGAGGACCCCGAGCGGAGCTTTGCGCCGTCGCCGGGCACGATCCGCACCTTTCACCCGGCCGGCGGCCCGGGAGTGCGCCTCGACACCCACATCTACGGCGGGTACAAGGTGCCCCCCCACTACGACTCCCTCCTCGCCAAGCTGATCGTGAGCGGCAACACCCGTGACGAGGCCCTCTCCAGGGCGCGCAACGCCCTCGAGCATCTCGTCATCGAGGGCATCCATACGACGACAGGCTTCCTGGGCGAGGTCGTTCGTGATCCCGAGTTCATCGCGGGTGATGTCGACACCGGATTCCTCGAGCGGTTCATGAAGCGCCGGGGAGGCGAGGCCACATCGTGAAGGTCGACGTCCGTTTTTCCGTGGAGGGACTGGCCGAGGCCGAACTGGCCGGTGCAACGGCGGTCGTGATCGACGTCCTCCGGACCACCACCACCATGGTCCAGGCGCTGGCCGCAGGGGCGCGCGCGATCTACCCGACGGCGACGACCGAAGAGGCGGTGAGGCTTCTCCAGTCGATCGGGCGCGACGACACGCTCCTCTGCGGGGAGCGACGGGCCCAGCGCATCGAGGGGTACCACCTCGGGAACTCCCCTTCGGAATTCACCGCCGAGCGGGTCGCCGGCAAGCGGCTCATCATGAACACCACCAACGGCACGCGCACCTTTCTCGCCGCCGAGCCGGCTGATCGGGTCCTGGCCGCCGCCCTCACCAACCTGGGGGCGGTCGCGGCGGCGCTGGAGGGAGCACCGCGGGTCGTGGTCGCCTGCGCGGGCCGCTCGGGAGCCTTCGCCCTCGAAGACACCCTCTGCGCGGGCCACCTGATCCGGCGTCTGCGCGAGAAGAGTGGCGATCGCCTGGTCCTCACCGACGGAGCGCAGGCCGCCGAGGTGCTGGCCGATGCCTTCCCGATCGAGACCACGCTCCCTCACACCGCGGCCGGGCGCGACCTGGCCGAGGTGGGTCTCGGGTCCGACGTGGCCGACTGCGCCCGCTTCGATCTCCATACGGTCGTCCCCGAGCTGGACGACCGCGTGATCCGATTGCCTCGCGGTGGCTAGCAAGCGCCGGCGGGGGCGGTCCGGGAAAGGGAAGGCGCGGTCGGGCCTTCTCACACGCGAGCAGCAGCGCGATCTGCTCGGGGTCGGACTCGTCGCTCTGGCCCTCTTCGTTGCCGCCGCGCTCACACCGGTCGAGTGGCTGGGAGAGGGGGCCGCGGGACGCTTCTCGTCGGGCAATGTGGTGGGTGCGATCGGGGTCTTCCTGCGGCGGCTGGCCGTCGGAGCCTTCGGAGTCGGGGCGCCCGTCTTTCCCCTCCTCCTCCTGGTCGGGGGACTCCGCGCCCTCGAATGGGTCTCGCGGGCCTGGGCGCTCCGCATCGCCGCCCTCGCGCTGGGACTTCTCGTCCTCGCCCCCACCTTCATCGCGATCCTCCGTCCGGGGTCGACCTGGGCGGGGTCGCTGGGAGCGGCGCTGGGCAATGCCCTGCGGGAAGGCGTCGGGGTCATCGGGGGACTCCTCCTCGTGGGGGTGGTCTTCACCGGCCTCTGCGTGCTCGTCCTCCGGTGGAACCCCCTGCGGAGCCTGGGG
>CAYORZ010000148.1:0-5184 GCA_964406485.1 uncultured Gemmatimonadaceae bacterium
TCTCCGACCCCCGCAGCACCACCTGGAAGCGGAGCCCCTCGGCCCGCCGGTCCGCCCCCCCGAAGCCCGGTTGCAGGTCGTGGTCGTAGAAGGCCTGGACCACGACCGTGGCGTCTCCGATGGGGACCGGATCGAAGGGGGCGTCGGTGTCGCACCCGACGAAGGCAACCAGCGCGAGCCCGGCCCCGAGAATCACCGTACGAGAAGTCATCGGACCACCCTCAGGCCGACCCGCAGGACCCGGCCGGTTGAACGATCGACAAGGGGCGAGCCAAAGCCCGGATTCACCACGAACGGGAGGGTGGTGATGCCGCCCACCGTCGAGACGGCGGCCGCCGGGTCCACCGCCAGGAGCGCGGTGTCGAGATACGACGGACCCCCGTCGAGGGCATCGAGGAGGTCGATGAAGAGCCCCACCCCCGTCTGGGCGAGGCCGACTTCGAGGCGCAGGTCCAGCCGCTGCACGTCGGGCGCCCGGCACCCGTTGCGGGTCGCGAAGCCCCCGGCGTCGGCGCGCAGGCAGCTCCACCCCTCGTGGGCCGCCGCGGCCGCGGAGCCGACCCAGGCCGGGTCGTTGCCGACCACGCCGTCGAGGTTGGCGTCGACTCCCACCGTGTACCCCGGCGTGAAGGGAGCACCCGACATGAAGCGCCAGACCGCCGAGAAGCGGCTGTCTCGCCCGACGGGGAGGGGGACGGCGAGCTGCCCGGTCACCCGGTGGGGCCGGTCGAGGTCGGATACCCCGGCGGTGACGTCGTCCCCCACCGCGGCTTCCAGGGGGACCCCGATGGTGACGCCCTGCCCCCCCAGCCCGGGGATGTTGTCTTCGGTGCGCGACCAGGTGTAGGCAGCGCTCAGCTGCACCCCCGACGTCGAGCGCCAGGTGAGCCGTCCCGTGACCCCGAGGTACTCCGACCACCCTCCCTGGTCCAGTTCCATGACCGGGCCCCACTGCTCGAGCCGTCCGGCCGTCTCGGGCTGCTGCCCCAGCCATCCGGAAAGCTGCTGCGGCTGCGCCCAGAGGGCGCGTCCCTCCGGGTCGACGCTGTGGGGGATCGCGGCCCGGTTGAGGTCGCGCCGCCGTCCGAGACCGTCGGAGTGGCGGAAGAGTCCTCCGATCGAGATCTCGAGGGGGCCGGCGAGGTGCGTGAGGCCGGCACCGAAGCGCACGGTGGACGGGGCGGTCGGCCCCTTCACGAGATAGGCGACCCCGGGCACGCTCCGGGTCACCTGGGGCGGTGAGGAGGGCAGTTCCGGCCAGCCGGCGTCGTGGCCCGCGGAATGATGGTGCGTGCCCCACGAGACCGCGTTGTCGACCGAGCTCAGGATCTCCATGACGAGCGCCGGGTCGAAGGGGTGACTCTCGTACGCTCCGCCCACGCGAAACTCCGTCCCGGTCCCGCCGCCCCAGACGAGGTTTCCGAAGCCGGAGAAGGCGCTCATCTGCACATCGCGGGTGAGGGCGCCGAGTCCCGAGTCGATGAACCAGTCGGAGTTGGGAAAGATGTCGAGGATCGGGACCCACTCGCTGTCGAAGGCGGCGCCGAAGTGGAGTTCGACCTCGGGTGAGGCAGCCCAGCGATCCTCGGCCACCACGCCGAAGCGGGGGACGGTGGCGTCGACCTCGCCGCGGTAGCGCCAGCTCTCGAACGAGCTCGCCCACGCCCCGTCGGCGTCCTGACCGCCGACCCGGTAGGTCGTCCACTCCCCGCTGCCCAGATCCTGCTTGTGCGCGGTGACGCCGCCCCGGGCCCCCACCAGGAAACGGTGTGCCCCCCGGTCCATGACCAACGTACCGGTGAGGTCGACGTCGAGCCGGCTGGCCGACTCGACGTGGACCGGGCCCGCTCCCCGCCGCAGACCAGTCTGTGGATCGAGAAGCTGCACCGGGGCGAGGTCAGCGTCTCCCGACACCGCCGAGCCCCAGCCAGAACGGCCGACTCCGAGGCGCACATCAAGGACCTCGCGCCGCCCCACCGGGGCCATGAGACCGCCCCCTGCGAGGAAGTCGATCCGTTCTCCGCTGTCGACGCCCCCCCACGCCATACCGGTGTAGTCGGTGGTGGCGGGCTGGATTCCGAGGCGGCCCATCCCCCACAGCGTCCCCCCCTCGACGGGGTGATCGACGCGGGCGAACGCCACCGCGCCCCGCTCCTGCTCGATATGCGACGGCTCGTCTCCACCCCGGGGGGCGAAGCCGAGGCGCGGCCGCTCCACCTGCCAGGCGTCGGCCCCGATCGCCACCCGCGTGCCCGACGTCTCGGCGGTGAGCGAGGCGAGCCCGCCGGCCTGGATCGAGAGCGTGCCGCCCACCTCCTCCCCCTCGGGACCGCCCTGACGCATGCCGCCTCCCGACGCGACCCCGTCGACCCGGCTTTCTGCCTCGCCGCCGCGCGCCGTGTGCACCGAAATGCGGCCTCCAGCGCCCGCGGGGAGGGTGAAGCCGTCGAGTCCCGGGGCGACCTGGACCGAACCTGCGCTCCGCGCGGTCACGATCCCCAACGCTCGTCCCGATTCGCGCATTCCGAGCGGGAGCACGGGCCGGAAGGGGAGTCCGTCGATGAAGACGGTGGTGTGGGCGCCGGGGAGTCCCGTCATCCCGAAGCCGTCGCCGACGGTCGTCGCGAGCGACAGGCGGCGGTCCAGCGCGGGGGTCTCGGCGGGGAGAGACACCAGGGTACGGGCGTCGGTCCACCACTCGAGGGCGCGCGCGCCGCTCCCCCCCGGCGCCGCCACCGTGTCCACGCCGGCCCCGCCCCCCTCGAGCACCACGGCCAACCGCGTGGTTTCGCCCGGGCGCAACGTCACCCCGGTGACGACCCGCGGACGGAAGCCGAGCGCTTCGACGCGCAGGTCGTAGCGGCCCATACCCATGCCCCGAACCATGAAGCGGCCGTCGAGTCCCCCTTCGACCGAACGGACCGCGCGGCCCTGGGCGTCGTGCAGGGTGATCACCGCCCGCTGGATGGGCTCTCCGGCCGGGGTGCGGACGGTCCCCACGAATTCCGACTCGGTGGGGGTCTGGGCAGACCCCTCCCCGGCGGCGGCGAACAGTCCGACGCAGACGGCAGCAGCGGCGAGGAGCGATCGCCGAAGAGAAGGGTGGAGGATGCCTCGAACCGGGCGGCAAGGATGCATCAGGGGACCTCGGAAAGAGCAATCCCTCCCGCGGGAGGGTCGCCAACCATTCAGGAAGGGGCCGCGGAGCGTCCCGGTCCACGGGCGGCGGGCGTCGCTCCAGTATCGACGTCACGATGCCGGCGGACAAGCCACCGGCGAAGCACCCGCACCCCGGCGCCCACGAGCAGTCCCACGACGATCCCTCCCGCCACCCCCACCGGCTCGGGGGGCGCCGACGAGGTGAGCAGGGCCAGGACAGCGGCAAGGGTCACGAGACCCGCCGTCGCCACGGCCGCGGACCGCGGAGTCCCCACGACCAGGAGGAGGGCGACCACCAGCGCCACGTAGAACCCGGTGAAGAGCGGCCACGGCCCGGGGGCCCGGAGGTCGGTGTAGAGAAGCCGCCACCCCTCGACCGGACTCGCGTCGAGCCGGCACTCCTCCCGTACCGGGGTGGCGACGCAGAAGCCTGTCCGCCCCCGCTCGACGCGCACCGTGGTCGGCTCGCCTTCGGGGAGTCCCGCGAGCGCACCCTCCACGAGGAAGGAAGGCTCGTTGAAGTGGAGCTGCCCGGCGAGAGACCGCATGCGGACGAAGAGATCATCGCCGCGCGCGGCGACAAAGATCACCTCTTCCTGCTCTTCCGAGAAGACGGCGAAGACCGGCGACCACCGTGCGGGCGGCGGACCGACGCGGAACTCGACCTCGAGCGGCTGCGAATGACGGACGGCCGCCCGGAGCGGGGCGTCGTCGTCCTGGCGGCCCGGCGGCACCTCGACCCCGCCCACGGCTGCCCGCACCACGGCTCCCTCGTACACCCCCCAGCTGCCGAGGCGGGGGGTGTGCTGGCCATAGAGGGGACCCGCGGGCACGGCCCCCCGACCGAGGAGCGCCGTGACGGTGAGCGCCACGCCGGCCCCGGCCACCACGACCCCTGTCGTGAAGCGCCCCGCCTTCACGAGGCGGAAAAGAAGGAGTCCCACCACCGCGCCGCTGCCGTTCATCACGATGTCGGCCACGGTCGGGAAACGCCCGGGAAGCTGGGTCTGCACGACCTCGATCAGCGTCGAGAGGCCGAAGCCCATCGCCGCCACGGCCCCGAATCCCGCCCCCAGCGCCGCGAGGAGCGCGCCCCCCGGCACGAAGAGTCCGACGTTGAGCACGGCGTCGGCCGATCCCCGCGCCCCGCACGGAAAGCAGAGAATCCCGAGCGCGTCTTCGCTCGCCCCCGGTCGCAGGGTGAGCCAGGCGACGCCGATCAGCCACGCGATGAACCAGAGGAGCACCACCCGCCGCCGGCGCTTCTGCTGCGGGTTCGTGGATGTGGGGCTCATGTCGTGGGCGAGGGGGTCATGGCGGGGCGGGGGGTGGAGCGGCAGATTCGGACTCTGATCATCGCCCCCCCTCCCCTCCCGCGCGAATCGCCCCCGTGCCGACCGTTCTCCATGTGCTCGCTCCCGCCGACGTCGGCGGCATGGAGTCGGTGGTCGACCTCCTCACCCGGGGACTCGCGGCAGCGGGGAGCACGGTCCACGCCCACATCATCACGCCGCCCGCCCACCAGCCCCCCCTCGTGGCGGCGCTCCGCGCAGGGGGCGTGAACGTCCACACCACGGCGATCGCGGGCCGCCGCTACGGAGTGGAGCGCGCGCGAACGCGGGAGCTGTGCCGCGCCCTCGGTGTGCAGGTCGTGCACAGCCACGGCTACCGCACCGACGTGATCGACGGTCCCGCCGCCCGCGCCCTGGGTCTGCCCGTCGTCTCGACGGTGCATGGCTTCACCGGTGGTGGACTCCGCAACGCCGTCTACGAATGGCTCCAGTTCCGGGCCCTCCGCCGGATGCACCGGGTGATCGCGGTCTCGCGACCCCTGGTCGATCTCCTGGTCCGCCGCGGCGTCCGCCGGGACGCGATCCGTCTCCTTCCCAACGCCTTCGCCGCCGACGCCGCCGCCCGCCCCCGCGCGGAGGCCCGCCGTGCCCTGGGTCTCGCCGACAACGCGGGGCCGTGGGTGGGGTGGGTGGGCCGCATGAGCCCCGAAAAGGGGCCCGACCTCTTCGTGGC
>CAYORZ010000149.1:0-5124 GCA_964406485.1 uncultured Gemmatimonadaceae bacterium
GAGTACACATTCACGCATTCCGTGAATGTCTGCATCTTCAGTGTTGTCATCGGGCAGCGGCTGGGACTCACGAAACTCCAGCTCTATGAACTGGGACTGGGCGCCCTCCTGCACGACGTCGGCAAGACCCGCATCGATCACGAGATCATCAACAAGACCGAGGGACTGAGCGAGGCGGAGTGGAACCTCATGAAGGAGCACACAACCGAGGGGCTCCTCCTGCTCTTCCACATGGGGGGCTTCACCGACCTCCCCTACCGCCAGATGCTCATGGCCTACGAGCACCACATGAAGGGATCGCGGGGCGGGTATCCGGCCAATCGGCGTGCGCGGCGGATCGGGCTCTTCTCGCGGATCGTGGCGGTGGCCGACGGTTTCGACGCCGGGACGAGCGTCCGCTCGTACCAGTACCGTCCGGGATCGGCCGACGAGGTGCTGAAGGAAATGCGCGACAATCCGAAGCGGGGGTACGACCCCCTCCTCGTGAAGGCCCTCATCACGGCGACCGGCGTCTTTCCGATCGGTACGCTGGTGATTCTCGACACGAGAGAGATGGCCGTGGTCGCCCAGGTCAATCCCGATCCCGACCTGCTCCACCTTCCGCGGGTGAAGGTCATCTCCGACCCCATGGGGATCCCCCTCTCCGAGCCTCTCTGGCTCGACCTCGCCCAGCAGCCCCCCGGTTCGCACCGGACCATCCTCAAGACGACCGATCCGCAGCGGTACGGGATCCGCGTCTCCGACTATCTCATCTGAGATTCCGCATGGCTTCTTCTCGTATCGCCCGCCGCTTCGCCGCCCGGGCAGCGGAGGGCCGCTCGGCCCTCATTCCCTATATCACCGCCGGCTTCCCCGAGGCCGACACCACGGCCGCCCTCCTCCCCGCCCTTGCGCGGGCCGGGGCCGACGTCATCGAGATCGGAGTCCCCTTTTCGGACCCCCTGGCCGACGGCCCCACGATCCAGGCGTCGTCGCATCGCGCCCTGGCCCACGGCACCACGGTGCGGCACGTGCTCGACTTCGTGCGGGACTTCCGGAGGGAGCACGACACGCCGCTCGTGCTCTTCACCTACCTGAACCCCGTCCTGAACCACGGCTTCGAGGACTTCTGCCGCGACGCGGCCGCTGCCGGCGCCGACGGACTTCTCCTCACCGACCTCCCCGCCGGGGCCGACCCCGATCTGGAGGCGGTGGTGCGGGGGGCCGGCCTCGACATCATCCGCCTGCTGGCCCCCACGACCGCCGACGACCGCATCGCCCGGGTCGCGGAGGGGGGCGGCGGCTTCCTCTACTACATTTCCCGGACGGGGGTGACCGGCACCCGCGCCGAACTCCCCCCGGGGCTCGCCGACGAAGTCGCACGGATCCGCGAGCGCGTGACGCTCCCGGTCGCCGTGGGGTTCGGGATCAGCACCCCCGAGCAGGCGGCTGCCGTCGCCCACCTGGCCGACGGCGTGATCGTCGGTTCGGCCCTCATCCAGCGCCTCGAAGCCGAGGGGGTGGCCGGCGCCGAGGCCTTCCTGGCCTCCCTCCGCCGGGCGATGGACGCGGCGGCGGAGTAGGGGGCGCCCCTCACCCCTCCACCCGCAGCCGGCGCTCCACGGCAGGGTCGGGGTGCACGACGAGGGTCTGAACGCGGGCGGGGGTGACCAGGCCGGGGGGCGCCTTGCGCGGCTTGCGCACGTACTTGCGACGGGTCCAGTCGACGGGGACGCTGCCCGAGGTACGGGCGCGCGAGCCCAGGGCGGCGAGGACGGCGGCTTCGGCGAGGTCGCGGGCGGGAGGGTTGTCGGCGTGGGGCCAGCGGAGGATCACATGGGCGCCCGCGGCGTCGCGCGCGTGGAGCCAGATGTCGTCGGGGGCCGAGTGCCGGAAGGTGAGGTCGTCGTTGCGCTTCGCCCCGCGCCCCACCCGGATCTCGAGGCCGCCGCTGGAGCGGTAGCGGCGGTAGGGGAGCGTCGGGGCCTCGTCGTCTCCCGGACCGCCGCGGTCGGGGAGTGCCTTCGCGAGCTCCGCCGCCGTGACTTCGCCCCGCCCCGCGCGTTCGCGGAGGTCGGCGGCGCGGGCCCAGGCGTCGCGGGCCTCGGCGATCAGGGGGGGGAGTTGCGCGGCAGCCCGGCGGATCCGGGCGGCCTCGTCGTAGTGGGCCCGGGCCTGCTCGTGGGGCGCGAGGGCGGGGTCGAGGGGCACCTCCACCGGCTGGCCCTCGAAGTCGGTGAGCACGACCCGCCCCGCGCCGTGGGGAATCTCGTCGTAGCGCGCGAGGATCAGGTCCCCGTGGGCCTGCGCCCGGTCGGGGTCCGGAAGGTGCGCGAGCCGCTCCTCGAGGCGGGTGGTGCGGGTGCGGAGTTGCGCGACATGGCGGTCCAGGCGCTCGAGGAGCGTCGAGGGGAGGAGGGTGGGGCCCGTGGTCTCTCCGTCGTTGCGGGCGGCCTCGTCGACGGCGGCCAGGATCGACCCCATCGGCCTGTGCGGGACGGGAGGGAGGGGGAGCGGGTAGGGCTGGAGTCCTCGTTCGGTCTCGAGGAGCACGGGTTCGGGGTCGCGTTCGCCCCGCACGATGGCCACCAGTTGCTGCCACCGCCGCCACCCTTCGTCCGCCCCGGCGCGGAGGAGCGGCTCGGCGTTCAGGGGTGAGGTCCAGGCGAAGGTCGAGAGGAGCGCCCGACGGCCCTCGCGGCCCGGCGGGAGTCCTGCGACGACTTCGCGCCACCGTTCCTCCGTCACCCCCCCGTCGACGCCCTCGCGCGGCGGCGTTTCGGGAAAGCGGTAGGGGCGGCCCTGCCGCACGGGGCGCTCGCCTTCGCGGGTGTGAAAGACGAGGCGGGCGGTTCGCTCGGCCCCGACGGTGACGATGAGGTTGTGCCGGGGCGTCATCCACTCCACGACGAAGTCGACCCGGGCGGGGCGGGCACGGAGGCGCTGGAACGAGAAGACGAGCACGCGGTCGTCGGGGCGCGTCGCCACCGAGCGGAGGCGCGCAGACATCCGGCGGGCGTCGGGCGGGTGCTCGGCGGGCTCCATGACGAAGACGCCCGCCTCCTTCGGTTGCAGACGGATCAGAAGGGTGGCCTCGCGAAAGTGCAGCACCATGCGTTGCGCCGGAAAATCGGGGGCGAACGCCCGCAGACGGGCGCCGGCGAGGCGGTCGGCGAGGGTGCGGGCGAGGGTGGCGAGGAGGGGAGCGTCCCAGCGCATCGGGGGTCGGAGGCCAAGGTTGCCGGTGGGGGTCGGAATTGGGTAACATCGTCGGCGGCGCGCCTTGCGGTCCACCCGTGCTCGTCCACCCCTCACCCTCGACTCGTGAAGCCCACCCCCACCTCCGTGTACCCTGCCCCTGCCGCCGCCCGGCGCTTCCGCGGACGGGAGCAGGGGGCGCGGTGACGCTGCACCCGATGGTGGCGGCGGCGGCCGAAGGAATCCTCCCGCCGTGGGCGGAGGTCGGACGGAAGCGGGCGGCCCACATGCGGCGGGTGGCCGACCTCCTGGACGAGTGGGGGCGGAAAGCGGGGCTGGACCCCGAGGCCCACCTCCGGCAGGTGGCCCTGGGCTACCTCCACGACGCCGTGAAGGAGGCAGAGCCCGAAGCGTTGCGCGAACTCCTGCCGGAGCCGATGCGCGAGCTTCCCGATCCGATCCTGCACGGGCCGGCCGCAGCCGAACTGCTCCGGCGGGAGGGCGTCGACGACGAGGGATTGCTCATGGCGGTCTCCTGGCACACGCTCGGACACCCCGACCTCGATGCGGCGGGCCTCGCGCTTTACGCCGCCGACTTTCTCGAGCCGGGCCGGGACCTGCGCAACCGCTGGCGGAGCCGGCTCCGGAGCCGGATGCCCGACGAGCAGGACTTCGTGCTGCGCGAGATCGTTCGCGCCCGTGTCATCCACCTGGTGAAGCGGCGTCGTCCGGTGCGACCGGAGACGATGAGCTTCTGGAACCGATTCGCGGAGGGCCGTTCATGGGCGGGCGCGTCCGAGGTCTAGCGGTGGTCGTCGTGGTCCTCGCGGTCGGCGCCTTCGCGGGCTCGGCCCTCGGGCAGTGGTGGAGTGCTCCGCTCCCCGGAGAGCGGGCGCCGTCAACCGTACGCCCCATCTTCGGAGGGGGAGACGGAGGGGGAGAGCGGATCCGGGTCGAAGTCCTGAACGGGGGCGGACGCACGGGGATGGCGCGGGCCGCCACGGGCGATCTGCGCGATGTCGGCTTCGACGTCGTCTACTTCGGCAACGGCGAGCCGCGCGATTCGAGCGTCGTGCTCGCGCGCACCGATCAGGTCGAGTGGGCCCGCCGGGTGGCCGACGCCCTCGGGATCCGCACCGTCGTCGCCGAACCCGACTCGAATCTCTACCTCGACGTGACCGTAGTGCTCGGGGAAGAGTGGGAACCCCGCCCGGCCGTCGAGGAGGCGCCCGACACCGTCCCGGAGTGGTGGGACATCCGCCGCTTCTTTCGCGAGCGACCGGGCAGCCCGCCCCGCCCCGAGCAGCGGCTGGCGGACCCCCCTGCCGAGAGCGGCAGATGATGACCCGCAACCATTTCCCGAGCTCCGGCGCACGCCGGAAGGGTGACCCATGAGCCGCGATCGGCGGTCGAGGCGGCGCCGCGAGGCAGGCGCCCGACGGAAGGCAGATGGAGAGGGGCAGCGCGAGGGGTGGAAGGAGATGCTCCGCTCGCTCGGCTTCGCCCTCGTCTTCTTCCTGATCCTGCGAACGTTCGTCCTCCAGACCTTCTTCATCACGTCGGGGTCGATGGAAGACACGCTCCTCGTCGGAGACTTCCTGGTGGTCAACCGGGCCTCGGTCGGGGGGCGGATCCCGTACACGAAGATGCACGTGCCGGGCTACTCGGGGCCGAAGCGGGGTGAAGTCGTCGTCTTCGATCCTCCGCACACCGACGAGTTCCGTCTGGTCAAGCGGATCGTCGGGATGCCCGGTGACCGCCTCGAGATGCGGGACCAGGTGCTGTACCTCAACGGGGAACCGCAGGACGAGCCGTACACGGTGCATGGTCCGATCCCCGACGAAGCCGACACGCGCATGGGGTGGCAGGCCTCGATCGTCGCCCCCGAGGTCGATCCGGCGAGCTACCGGCCGACGCGCGACAACTGGGGACCGCTGGTGATCCCCG
>CAYORZ010000150.1:0-5095 GCA_964406485.1 uncultured Gemmatimonadaceae bacterium
GGGTGCAGTTCCCGCCCGATCGCGCGGGCGATCATCCGGATCTGGTCGACGAGTTCGGTGAACTGCTCGGGGTAGAGGGACTGGGCGCCGTCCGAGAGGGCCCGGGGCGGGTCGGGGTGGACCTCGATGAGGAGCCCGTCCGCCCCCGCAGCCACCGCCGCCCTCGCCATCGGCGCGACCTTCGCCCGCAGTCCCGTGCCATGGCTCGGATCCGCGACGATGGGGAGGTGCGACAACCCCTTCACGACCGGGGTCGCGGTGAGGTCGAGGAGGTTGCGCGTCTGCGTGTCGAAGCTCCGCACCCCCCGCTCGCAGAGGATCACGTCATCGTTTCCCTCGGCCAGGATGTACTCGGCGGCCAGGAGGAATTCGGTGATCGTCGCGCTCATGCCGCGCTTGAGCAGCACGGGCTTCCCCGTCCGCCCCGCCCGCCGCAGGAGGGGGTAGTTCTGCATGTTGCGGGCGCCGATCTGGATCACGTCGGCGTGCTCCGCGACGACCTCGACCCCCTCCGGGTCGATGGCCTCGGTGATGATGGCCATCCCCGTCTCGTCACGGGCGCGGGCCAGAAGGCGCAGTCCCTCGAGCCCCAGCCCCTGGAAGGAGTAGGGAGAGGTGCGGGGCTTGAACGCCCCGCCGCGGAGCACGGTCGCCCCCGCTTCACGCAGCTGGCGGGCGACGGTGAGGATCTGTTCCTCGCTCTCGACCGCGCACGGGCCGGCCATCAGGACGACCTCGTCGCCCCCGATCACCGTTCCGTTCGGCAGTCGCACATGGGTGTCGTCTTCCTTCCACTCCCGCGACACCTGCTTGTAGGGGCGGGTGACCGAGATGCACTCCAGCACCCCGTCGAGCCCCTCGAGGCTGGCCTTGTCGACCCGCCCGTCGTTGCCGATCAACCCCACGGCGGTCCGCTGTCCCCCCGGAATGGGACGCGCGGCGTACCCCATCTTCTCGATCGCCTCGACGACGGCCTGCACCGCTGCCTCGGACGCGTTGTTCTTCATGACCACCAGCATTGCCTGGACTCTCTTCGGTTCGGAATTCCCGTGGCCCCGTCGACCGGGGCACGCTCCGTCGGACGGACCGCAGCACCCCCCGTACCCGCGGCGGTCCTGCCGGTTCAGTGGCGCGGGTTCGCCCTCAGGCCACTCCCCGCGCCTGTTCGAGGGCGTCTTCCAGCCGCACCCCCACCACCGTGCTCACTCCGGGCTCCTCCATGGTGACCCCGTAGATCCAGTCGGCCGCCTCGATGGTGCGCGGGTTGTGCGTGATCACCACGAACTGGGTCTGCTGCTTGAAGTCCTGGAGGAGCCGAATGAAGCGCCCGATGTTGTTTTCGTCGAGGGGGGCGTCGACTTCGTCGAGCACGCAGAAGGGACTCGGCTTCACCAGATAGATCGCGAAGAGGAGCGAGAGGGCGGTGAGCGCGCGCTCTCCCCCCGAGAGGAGGTCGATCCGCTGCGTCCTCTTTCCGCGCGGGGAGGCGTGGATCTCGATCGGGGACTCGAGGGGGTCGTCCTCGTCCGCCAGCCAGATGTCGGCCTCGCCACCTTCGAACAGCCGCCGGTGCACTTCCTTGAAGTGGGTGCGGATCTGCTGGAAGCAGTCGTGGAAGAGGGTGGTGGCCGTCTCGTTGATCTCGCGAATCGCCGTGCGCAGGTCGTCGCGGGCCGTCACCAGGTCGGTGTACTGCTCGCGCAGGAAGTCGAGGCGGGTGCTCTCTTCCTCGTGCTCCTCGACCGCCAGCATGTTGACCGGGCCGATCCGCTCGAGTGCCTGGACGATCTCGCGCAACTCCCCCTCGAGGGACTCCGGATCCCCCTCGACCGGTCGCGCCTCGGCGAGAAGCTCGGCCAGGGGGCGGCCCCACTCCCCCTCGAGACGCTCCTGGATGCGTCCGATGCGTCCGTCCAGCTCCTGCCGTTCGAGCTCCAGACGGTGACGCCGGTCGGTCGCTTCGCGCTCCGCCTGACGAGCGGCCCGCGCCTTCCGGTCGGCAGCGGCCAGGGAGTCGGAGAGCTCGGCGAGGAGGTCGTCGTGCTCCCGGAGGGCCGCCTCGGCCGCGGTGCGGCGGGTGAAGAGTTCCTGGGTGGCGTCGCCCCCTCGCGTCTGGAGGGCGGTGGCGCGCTCCAGCTCTTCGGTCAGCCGGACTTCCTCGGTGTCGAGGGTGGCGATCCGCTCGAGGGTGAGGCTCCGGGACTCCGCCGTCGCCCCGAGGCGGTCGTCCAGGCGCGACGCTTCGCCCTGCAGGCGGGTGAGCTGCACCTCGAGCGCTGACTGCCGTCCCCGCGCTGCCTCCCACTCCTCCTGGACGGCAGCGACCCGCTGGAGGGCCTCGTCGCGGGTCGTGCGGAGGGTGAGTTCCTCGGCGGAGAGGGCCGCGCGGTCCTCGCGTGCCTGGCGGGCCCGCTCGCCCGCGCGAGCGATGGCGGCACGCGTCCCCTCGATCTGGCGGGCGAGCTCGTCGCGGTGGCGGTCGAGCCGGTCGGCGCGGTCGAGGGCGGCGGCCACTTCGGCCTCGGCTTCGCGGAAGGTGTCTTCTGCCGCGCGGAAGGTGGCGCGGGCCTCCTCGAAGGCGGCCTCGGCCGCGGTGAGGCGGGCCCGCGTAGCCTCGCGGGTCGCCCGCGCCGCCGCCGCCTCGTCGTCGGCGCGCGCGGTGTCGGTCGCGAGGCGGGCCAGCTCGCCCCGCCGTTCGAGGATCCCGCCCCCCCCGGTGGGGTTGCCGATCCGGACCATGCCGCGCTCGCGCACCGTCCCCTCGGCGGTGACGGCGGCCCCGCCGTCGCCGGCGAGGAGGGCATCTTCGTCGACGAGCGACACCTCGGCCAGGAGGACCCGGACCCAGGGCGCCCCCTCTCCCTCGGCCCGCACCGACTCCAGGAGGGAGCCGGCCACGGCAGGGGGCGGGGGCGGTACCGCGTCGAGGGGAAGGAGGATCACCCCTCCCCCCCGCGTCCACTCCTCCCGGAACCACGCGGCGACGCGGCGGGCCACCGTGCGGTCCTCGATCACGAGTCCGCGCGCCAGGGGCCCCAGCCACGACTCGACGGCGCGAACCACCTCGCGATCGGCTCCCACGAAGTGGATGAGCGGCCCGTGGACCCCCTCGATGCCGGCGTCCAGGAGCGCCTGCAGCACCGGCTCCATCCCTTCGCGGTCGCGCTCCAGCACCTCGAGCGCGCGATGGCGGGCGGCGAGCGCAGCGGCCCGGTCGCCCGCCGTCACCTCGGCCGCGCGGGCGGTCTCGAGGGCGGCGCGGGCGTCGTCGACCTCCTTCCGGGCCGCCTCCATCGCGGCCCGCGCCCGTTCGGTCGCCCCCCGGACGTCATCGACCCTCCCCGAGAAGAGGTCGCGCTGCGCGGTAAGGTCGGTGAGGGCATCGGCGGCCTCGTCGACCTCGCGGCTCAGGCGCTCGAGGCGCCGCTCCAGCTCGGAGCCCTGGGCGTCGGCCGCCTCGGCGTCCCCCTCGAGCTGCGCTCCCCGGCGCGCGACCTCTCGCTCGCGGGCCTCGCACTCCTCGAGGGCCGTGCGCGCTTCGCGCAGGCGGTCGCGGATCGCTTCGGTGGCGGCGCGGCGCTCGGCGAGGTCGCGATCCACGGTGGCGAGGTCGTCGTTCACCCGGGCGGCTTCGCTCTCGAGGGTGGCGACCTGCCGGGTGAGTCCCTCCACCTGCCCGTGCGCTTCCTCCCGCTCCCCGGTGATCTGCGCGAGCCGTCTGCGGGCGTACGAGGCCCGCTCCTCGGCGACGGCCAGGTCGCGCTCCCACCGCACGAGGTCCGTGCGGATCTCGTCGAGCCGTCCGGCTGCCGCGGCCCGCTCCCGCTGTGCGTCGACCTGGCGGAGCCGGAGCGCCTCGAGCTCGGTCTCGGCGACCTGGACCTCGGCCGCCACCCCCTCGCATTCGGGCGACTCCCCCTCCAGGCGGCGGACCACTTCGGCCAGCCGCGCCTCCAGGACGTCGAGACGGCCGCGCACCACCGCGACCTCGACATCGAGCCGCCGTTCGCGGAGGTGGAGGTAGCGCTCCGCCTTCCCCTTCTGGCGGGCGAGCGAGCGCACCTTGCTCTCGACCTCGGCGATGACGTCCTCGAGCCGCTGGAGATCGTTCTCGGCCCGTTCGAGGCGACGCAGCGCCGCCTTCCGTCGGTCCTTGTACTTTCCGATCCCGGCTGCCTCCTCGAAGAGGCCCCGGCGCTCGTCGGCCCGATCGGAGAGGATCGTGTCGATCATCCGGTTCTCGATCACGTTCGCCCCCGCCCCCAGCCCGGTGTCGCGGGTGAGGTCGATCACGTCCTTGAGGCGGACCATCGAGCGGTTGATCGTGTAGTCGCTCCCCCCGTCGCGGTAGACGATCCGCCCGATCTCGACCTCTTCGAAGGGGACGGGGAGCGTGCCGTCCTCGTTCGTGACGGTCATCGTCACCGAGCCCCGGTTCACCGGCCGCCGGTTGACCGACCCCTGGAAGATGGCTTCTTCCATCTTCGCCCCGCGAATCGCGGTGGGGCGCTGCTCGCCGAGGACCCAGCGGATCGCGTCGGAGATGTTGGACTTCCCGCACCCGTTGGGACCGACGATCGCCGTTACCCCGTCGTGAAAGACCACTTCGGTGGCGTCGGCAAACGACTTGAATCCGTGAACCCGGAGGGACTTCAGCCTCATTCCGGACGATTCCCCCGCCGTTCGACAAGCGTGGCCTCGTCCCACCCGGCCGCCTCCAGGAGGTCGCTCATCGCCCCGGCCTCGCCGATGTCCGCGTACGCGCCGGCGTAGACCCGGTAGCGCAGGCCTCCCCCGGCCGCCGGAGCCACGAGGGGGTAGGCGTCGATCCCGTGGACGGCGAGCGCGGCGATGCCTCCGCGCGCCTCCTCGAGGGTGGGGTGTTCCGAGAGGAAGAAGGCGAAGGGGGTCGAGCGGGCGATCCACTCCGCGGGACTCCCGGCGCGGGAATCGAGGGTCTCGCCGAGCGCCGCCCTCGCCTCCTCGGCGGCCGCGGCGACGACGACGTCGACCACCACCACGCGGTGCCACCGGGTGTCGCCGAGGTCGACCGGGACGACGGTGAAGAGGTGGCCGGGGGCGGCCGCGGCGAGGC
>CAYORZ010000151.1:0-5091 GCA_964406485.1 uncultured Gemmatimonadaceae bacterium
CCTGATGATGTACCCGCCGCTCGCCAAGGTGCGGTACGAGGAGCTCGGCGACGTCTTCCGCGACCGGAAGGTGCTGCTGCTCTCCCTGGTGCAGAACTGGGTGATCGGGCCGCTGCTCATGTTCGGGCTCGCGGTGCTCTTTCTGCGCGACGACCCTGAACTGATGGTCGGGCTGATCCTGATCGGCCTCGCCCGCTGCATCGCGATGGTGATCGTCTGGAACGACCTCGCCGAGGGCGATCCCGAGTACGCGGCGGGGCTCGTTGCCTTCAACTCCGTGTTCCAGGTCCTCTTCTACTCGGTGTACGCCTGGGTCTTCATCACGGTGGTGCCGGAGTGGCTCGGCCTCGAAGGCACCGCGATCGACATCACGATGGGCCAGATCGCCGAGAGCGTGTTCATCTACCTCGGCGTGCCGTTTCTCGCGGGCATGGCGACCCGGTTCTTCCTGGTCCGCGCGCGCGGCGCCACCTGGTACCACCAGGAGTTCATTCCGAAGATCATTCCGCTCACCCTGATCGCGCTGCTCTTCACGATCGTGGTGCTCTTCTCCACCCAGGGCGAGTCGATCGTGGCCGACCCGGGCAGCGTGGTACGGGTGGCGATCCCGCTGCTGATCTACTTCGTGGCGATGTTCGCGGTCACCTTCTTCATGAGTCGCGCCTTCGGCACCGACTACCCGCGCACCGTCACGCTCTCGTTCACCGCCGCCTCGAACAACTTCGAGCTCGCGATCGCGGTGGCCGTGGGCACCTTCGGGCTCACGCACGGCGCCGCCTTCGCGGCCGTCATCGGGCCGCTCGTGGAGGTGCCGGTGCTGATCGGCCTGGTGCATGTGGCGATGCGCTGGCGTCGGAAATACTTCCCCGAGGCGGACGCGTCGCTGGCCGAGGTGTCGAACTGCGCGGTGCCGTCGGGGGTGCGAGCCGGCGACTGAGAGGGGGCTGGGGTTTCGGGGACTCCGCGCGGGGTTCGCGTTGCGGGGCGGACGGGTGCCCGGCATTCTCGGGACGTGCCCCCGAACCCAGAGGGAGTCCCCATGGCTTGATCCGCCCCCGTTCCACCGGCCCCCATGCTCTCTGCGGCGATCGCCCTCGCCGCGGTCCTCCTCTCGGCCTGCGGGAGTGGCGACTCCGGAGCGGCCGCACCCTCGAGCGCCGACCTCGTGATCGAGGGCGTGACGGTGGTGGATGCGGTGAACGGGGTGCGGGAGGGGCGCACGGTGGTGGTCGACGACGGGCGCATCACGGCCGTACTCGACGCGGACGACCCGGAGGCGGGCGCCGTGGAGGCCCTCGAGCGGGTGGACGGCACCGGGCGCGTGTTGATCCCGGGGCTGTGGGACTTCCACGTGCACCTCACCCGAATCCCCTATCTACAGGCGGGGTCGGTTCGAAACGGGGCCCGGATGATGGCGACGCTTCCGTTCGGACACCGCGGCCGCGTCGCGTCGTTCGATGGCGGTGTCGCCGTCGTGTTCAGCGCTCGGCCCGAGGTGATTCGGTACGACACGACCGGAGCCCTCACCCTGCGGGTTCGACTTCCGGCCTTCGAACGCCCCCTCGGTCCGGCCGTCGTCGACTCCATGAAGGAAGCGGCGCTCGCGACTCGGGACACCCCTGAACTTCGCGAGCTCGTTGAGACCAGCTACTCGATGCCGGTTCCCGAACACCTGCCGACCTTCGAATGGGTACTCGTCGACGGGGACGTTCTCGTGCTGGGTCTGCATCGGAGCTGGGCCCGCGATGGCCGGCAGCCTTGGATCTTCCTCGCGCCCGCAGGTCGGGCAGCCGGGGTGCTGTGGCTTCCTCACGGGGACCGCATTCTCGACGTGGAAGGTAGTCACGTCCTGGTGGCCGGAGCGTCGCCCGCAGGCGTCCCCGAGGTGACGGTGCTGGAGCTCGAAGAGTGGCGTTCGGTGCCTCCCCGTTGACCACCCTCCCCGTCGGCGCTACCCTTTCATCCACAATTCAGAATCGTGGTCTTTTGACGCCGCTTGCCGCCACGTAAAACAACGAGCTAAAGATGCGACCGCCCGGCGGCACGGTCCCGTCCGGGCTTTTTTCGTACCCACAGGTCTCGTCGATGAACCCCGTCCAACCTGCCATCGAATACCGCATCGCTCCCCTCGGGGGCCGCACGGGCGGTCGGCTCTGCGCCGACCCGCGGTCGATGTGCATGTGCATGGGCATGTGTCGGGCTCTCCAGGTGGAGAGGCCGCGGGTGACGCGTGTGGAATGACCCCCACCGTCTGACGAGCCGGGACGACAGCCCGGCCCCCGCCCGGCCCTCTCCACTCCGGAGGGGGCCGGGCTTTTTTTTCGCCACCGACCCAGGACAACCCATGAACGCCATTCTCGAGCAGACCCCGCCCCGCGGCATCGGAACCCGCGCCGTGCACGCCGCGCAGGACACCGCAGACCCGGCCACCGGCTCGCGCGCCGTGCCGATCTACGCCACCACCTCCTACGTCTTCGACAGCCCCGAGCACGCCGCCGACCTCTTCGGCTTGCGGCAGTTCGGCAACATCTACACCCGCATCATGAACCCCACCACCGACGTCTTCGAGCGGCGCATCGCCGACCTCGAAGGGGGTGTGGCGGCCGTTGCCACGGCTTCGGGCCAGTCGGCCGAGACGCTCGCGATCCTCAACCTGGCGCAGGCGGGGGACTCCATCGTGGCCTCGCGGTCGCTGTACGGCGGTACGGTGGCGCTCTTCGCGCACACCCTCCCCCGGCTCGGCATCACCACCCACTTCGTCGACATCACCGACCTGGCCGCGGTGGAGGAGGCGATCGACGAAACCACCCGCGCCATCTACGCCGAGACGATCGGCAACCCGGGCCTCGAGGTGCCCGACCTGCGTGCCCTGGCCGATCTCGCGCACGCCCACGGCCTGCCACTGGTGGTCGACAACACCTTCGCCACCCCGATCCTGGCCCGCCCCTTCGAGCATGGCGCCGACATCGTCGTGCATTCGGCGACCAAGTGGATCGGCGGCCACGGCACTTCGATCGGCGGCGTGGTGGTCGACGGAGGCACCTTCGACTGGGGCACCGAGCCGCGCTTCCGCGATCTCTACGCCACTCCCGAGCCGGCGTACCACGGACTGACCTTCGCCGAGGCTTTCGGGGATCTCGACGGTGCGAACCTGGCGTACGCCCTCCGGCTTCGCGTGGTGCTGCTCCGCGACCTGGGTGCGGCGCTCTCCCCGTTCAACGCCTTCCTCTTTCTGCAGGGGCTGGAGACGCTCCACCTCCGCATTCGGCGCCACAGCGACAACGCCCTCGGTCTCGCCCGCTGGCTCGAACGGCATCCGGCGGTGGCCTGGGTGAGCTACCCCGGGCTCGAATCGCACCCCACGCACGAGCAGGCGCTGCGCACCCTCGACGGTGGCTTCGGCGGGGTGCTGACCTTCGGGGTGCTCGGTGGTGAAGAGGCGGCGAAGGCGGTGATCTCGGGCACCGAACTCTTCTCTCTACTGGCCAACGTGGGGGATGCCAAGAGCCTGGTCATCCACCCGTGGAGCACGACCCACGAACAGCTCACGGACGAGGAGCGGCGGGCGGCGGGTGTCACTCCGGACCTGGTCCGACTCTCGGTCGGCATCGAGGATCTCGACGATCTGCAGGCCGATCTCGATCGGGCGCTGCGGGGAGCGGTGGGACTGTGACCCGGCGCCTCGTAGTCAAGTTCGGAGGCACATCGCTGGCCACTCCCGGGCGATTGAAACGGGCCGCTCGTCGCGTCGCCGCGCATCGCGCGGCCGGCCGTGAGGTCGTGGTGGTGGTCAGTGCCCGCGGGCGAACCACCGATCGGCTCCTCCGGGCGGCGGCTCGCGTGGGGGGGGCGGCGATCGATCGGGCCGGACCCAGCCGCGAGGCCGATCGGCTGCTCTCCACCGGGGAGGAGCGCTCGGCCGCCCTGTTGGCGGTCGCCCTCTGGGCCCTCGGTGTGCCCGCGCGGTCGCTCCGTGGAGGCGAGGCGGGGGTGCGAAGCCATGGGGGCTTCCGACGCGGACGCATCGTGGAGGTCGACCCGGAGCCGCTCCGGTGTTGGCTGGTCCGGCAGACGGTGCCGGTCGTGGCGGGCTTCCAGGGGGAACGCGCGGACGGCGAGACCGTCACCCTCGGTCGGGGTGGTTCCGACACGACGGCGGTCGCGATCGCCGCAGCCCTGGGCGCGGACTGCCACCTGATCACCGACGTCGAAGCGGTCTACGATCGCGATCCCGCCCTCGACCCTCTGGCGCGACCGCTCCCGGTTCTCGACCACGACGCACTCGTGGCGCTGGCGGAAGGGGGTGCACGGGTGGTGCATGCCGAGGCGGCTCGGCGGGCACGGCTCGACCGGGTGCCGCTGCGGATCTACCATCACGATGCCGACGACGACAGCCGCGGCACACGGGTGGGGGAGGCGGAATGCGTGCCCTGCTGAGAACGATCCACACCGGGGCCATCCGCCTCGACGACGGAACCGAACTGCCCGAGGTGGAGCAGGCCTTCACCCTTCACGGGGAGATCGACGAGAAGGGGAGCAACCTCGTGGTGGTTCTGCACGCCCTCACGGGAGACCCGCATGTGCAGCGGTGGTGGCCGGAGGTGGTCGGGCCGGGGCGCGCCCTCGACACCGACCGCTGGGCGGTGGTGTGCCCCAGCCTCATCGGTTCTCCCTACGGCACTACCCGGCCCCCGCCCGGCGCGCGGGTCACGCCGCGCGACATGGCTCGGCTCACGATCCGGCTCGCCGAGGCTCTTGGTGCCCCGCGGCCGGCGCTGGTAACGGGCGGGTCGCTGGGTGGGATGGTGGCGCTCGAGTGGGTGGCCGCCGACCCGGATTCGACCGAAGCGGCCGTGGTGTTCGCGGCGCCCGGCGCACAACCGTCCTCGGCCATCGGGGCGGGACATGTGCAGCGGCGGGCCCTCGAACTGGGGGGCCGCGACGGCCTCGCGCTCGCCCGCATGGCCGCCATGCTCACCTACCGCACCGATCGGGAGCTCGAGCACCGGTTCGGGCGTCAGCGGCGCACCGACGGGCGCTTCGAGATGCAGTCCTGGCTCGAGCACCACGGACGTTCCTTCGTCGACCGTT
>CAYORZ010000152.1:0-5075 GCA_964406485.1 uncultured Gemmatimonadaceae bacterium
TAGTACCAGGCACCGGCCGCGCCCGTACATAGCGCCAGAATGATCAGGCCGACGAACAGCAGCTTCTTCCGAAGCGGCTTTTGAGCGGACGTGGCGCTGCCCTCGTCGATCGAGACGATCTTCGGGGCGGCTTTCGGTGCTGTTGCCATCTGGTTTCCTCTTGTAGGGCCTTGCTCAGGGCCGCGCCCGGAAGGTCGACCGCACGGACCTCTGCGTCGCGGAGGGTCAGCCGGACGTCGACGGCCTCCCCGTCAGCAACGCGAATCACCGACGGGTGGATCTGGATGCTTCCGTTGGCCTCGAGGTAGAGCGCCGGGTCGGAGTGGTCGGCGCAGGCGGTGAGCGCGACGAGGAGCACCGCGAGAAGTGTCGCGATTCGATGCGCTGCGGAGATGGTGTGGTGGGTCGTTTCGTGACAGCCGCTCTGCGCATGAGCGGCCCGAGGAGCTCCGGTGGTCGGAGCTGTGAAGTTGGGCACGGACTTGCAGTTGGCCGGGGGGTCGGCTGCCGACGCCCGGAGGGGGCACCGGTTTGGTGTCAGGGCGCCCGGCGGGAATCCCCGCGGACGGCCGTTGACCGGGGGCACGGTGCGTGCCACGGAGCGGGATGGCAAGGGGGGCGCGACCCGGCGGATCGGCGCCCCCCATCATTCACCGCTGTCCCGGCCGGTACCGCTCCTCAGCCGCCGCGTCGACCTCGTCGGGGTAGAAGTACACCGGGCGGAGATCTCCGGCCGCGAACCGCTCCGCCTGATCGTTGAAGTGGGGAGAATCGGGGTCACCGCTCTGCCCTCCGGCGGTGATGGCGCGGGCGCGCAGCCGGTCGCCGAACTCCACGACTGCCACGAAGCTGTTGCCCCGCGTTCCGTAGATCCGCCGGGTGTCACTCGCGACGCGCTGCCCGTGCGCGGCGAGCGAGCCCCAGGTGGCGGAGGTGAAACCGACGGGAAGGCTGGGCTCGTCGTCGGAAAAGGTGGGGACGATGTCGGCCGTCAGGCGCTGGAAGCGATTGATCTCGCCCCACGGCGTGCGCCAGTCCCCGAAGTCGTCGGTGAGCGTCTGCGACGCAACGGCCAGGGCGGTGAGCTGCTCCGCGGCCGAGGGGTTGGCGGGCGAGCCGAGTTCGGTGGCCCAGTAGATCGCCAGCGAGGTGGGAACGGACTCCACCCCGAACCTGTGATCCCATTCGCGAAGCACCTCGATCTGCTCGGCCACGGCGGTGGCTTCGGGGGTCGTGGGGTCGGCGTCGTAGGCGGCAATCAGCGGCGGAATCCGCTCGGCAAAGACGGGCAGCCAGGAGTCGTACGCGGCGTCGACCAGTCGGTCGAGGGTGAAGTCGGTGCGCCCTTCGAGGACGGCGATCGCGTGGATCCCCCGGGCGTTTTCGGTATACCGGTCCATGTAGGCGGGGTAGTCGGACTGGCGAGGCGTGGCGGGGTCATCGACCACGGCCGCGGAGTAGGGCCAGTTGTTCGTGCACATCACCCACCCGCTCTGCGGATTCACGACCAGAGGGCTGTCTTCGACCGAATGGAGTCCCTGGTACGCGGTACGGGGATCGTTGCCATCGACCGGGCGGGCCCAGTCGAACGAGGGGTCGCGGATCGGGACGTGGTTCGCGTGGATGTAGGCGATGGTGCCTTCGGCGTCGGCGAAGATGGTGTTGTTGGACGAATTCGTGTGCAGGTCGAGGTATTCGCGGAATTCGGCGTAGTTGGCCGCCTTCGTCCGTCCGTACGACTGGATCAGGGCATTCACCGGATCGAACATCAGCTTCACCGCCACCCACCGGTCGTCCAGGGTGCGCACGATGGGGCCTTCGTGGCTGTAGTAGACGGTGAAGACGCGTTCCGACAACCCGGCTCCGTCGCGGTAGGGGACCGTGATGGTACGTTCCTCGAAGCGGCGTTCCTCGTCGCCGTAGCGATAGAAGAACCCGTTGTCGCGCTCGATCACCTCGTAGGCGAACTCGTCGATCGCGTCGGCACCGGTCGAGGTGTGCATCCAGCCGGCCGTCTCGTTGAACCCCTGGTAGACGAAGGGCTGCCCCCACGTGACGGCCCCGTATGCATTCAGCCCCTCGTCGCTGGTGACCTGCAGCTCGGCCCGGAAGTAGTGCGAGGTGTGGGGGTTGATCAGGAGGAGGGCGTGCCCGTCGACCGTGTTTTCCGGCGCGATCGCGAAACCGTTCGAGCCGGTGGGCTCGGGGATCAGGTTGGCCGAGAGGGAGGCCTCGTCGACGAGGTCGCCCGCGTCGCTCACCTGGACCGCTCCCCGCGCCCCACCGTAGATGTTTTCCAGGCCCCGCGTCGAGATGCGCTCGATATCGCCGCCGATGCTCCCTTCGGTGAAGGAGAGCGCCATCCACGGTTCCCACCGCTCGATGGTCCGGTCGTCACCGGGGTGCGTGTGGAGGTAGTAGTTGAGACCGGCGGCCCACCCGTCCATGATCGCGCGGAGCCACTCCGGGCTCGCGGCGTAGCGTTCCCGCAGGTCGTCGTCATCGACGAAGAGCTTCATCCGGAGGTCGGTCCACACCTCATCGACCCCTTCCTTCTCGGCCAGCCGCCCGAGCGCGAAGAGGTAGTTGCGCTCGACCCGGTTGTAGTCATCCTCGGCCTGCGCATACACCATTCCGAAGACGGCGTCCGCGTCGGTGGGTCCGTGGATATGCGGGATGCCCCAATCATCGCGAACGATGGTGACGCGGGCTGCCTGGGCTTCCCACGCCGCGACCTCGTCGTCGGAGACATGGACAGTGGCCTGGTCGGCCGGGGTGCAGGCGACGGCCAGGACGGCCAGCGCAAGTGCGAACTTCTTCATCGGTGGTTCTCTCCGGTGGGAACGCGGCTCGGCGCCGCCCCTCGGCACCGACGCGAGCGAAGAGAGTGTCGCCCGATTGCCCGCCGGGCAAGGTGTCAGTCCCGATCCTCGACCCGGTGGAAGAGGTGCACATCGCGCTCGGCGAGGTGCGCGAGCACGAAGTCGAAGTGCTCCTCTACCCGTCCCACCATCTCGGCGGGCGCGACGCCGGGCTCCGTCCACCGTCCGGTCGCCACGAGACGGACCATTGCCGCGCAGGTGTACCCGGTGGTGCGGGCCATCGACGAGGTCTCGGTGTCGGGGTTGTAGTAGTCGAGCAGGTCGTAGACATGGCGGACGGGGCGCCCGTCGTCGATGCCCTCGATGGTGAAGCGTCCTACCGTGAGGTCGGGCTCCCCGGGGGCGAACTGCCAGGCCTCGAAGAGGAGCGCCTCGGTCACGTCACGCGGCCGCACCGTGCCGGAGGCGACGAGCACCGACTCATCCGAAAAGAACCCCGCTTCGCGCAGCATGCGGACCCGCTCCGCGTGCCCCGGATAGCGCATCGTCTTCTCCACCAGCTCCGGCGTCGTGCTGGTCTCCAGGAGGGTGCGCAGACCGTCGGTGTTGAAGGCCTCGAGGGTGCCGAGACCCGGAAAGTGCACGAGCTCGACCTCGGAGAGGGCAGGCAGCGTGATGGCCCTGCCATTGCGGCGCATGCGCGCCGGGCGCACGTACTCCTGGATCACGTCGCGGGGCGAGAAAGGGGCCTTGTACTCCCACGGCCAGTCGCGCTCGACCGGGAGTCCCCCGACCAGGGCGCGGAAGGAGTGCGTCTCGTCGAGCGTCGCCTCCATCCGCCCGAGGATCAGATTGGAAAGCCCCGGGGCGACTCCGCAATCGACCAGGCAGGGCACGCCCTGCTCCCGCGCCAGCGCATCGAGGTCGAATGCGTCTTCTTCGAAGAACGAGATGTCGACCACCGGTTTGCCGGCCCCGAGCGCAGCCTGGACCGTTGCGAATCCCATGAAGCCGGGCACGCACCCCACCACGAGGTCGGCGTCCCGGACGGCCGCCACCACCCCCGCCGGCCGGGAGAGGTCCTGGAGCTCGAAGGTCACGTCGAGGTCGCGCAGGTGGGTCTTCGCCTGGGGGTCGAGGTCGACCACCGTCACGTCGAAGTCGGCCTCCCTGCTGAGGTCCCGAACGATGGCATTGCCGACGCGGCCGGCTCCGAGGACGACGATGTTCATGTGCGGTTCGAGTTCCTGGGGGGACCGCTACGGGACACCGGAGCGGTGATCAGCTGATGGTACCGGAGCAGGTAGGCCTCGGACGAGAGCGATTCGCGAGCCTTCGCGAGTGCGTTGCGTCCGAGCCGCTCCCGCAATTCGGGGTCGCTCATGAAGGTGCGCAGTGCCTCCACGAGCGAGTCGACATCGAGATCGAAGACCAGCCCGTCCACGCCATGCTCGACGTAGTGGGGGAGACCGCCTCTACGGCTGACGATCCGAGGGCGACCGAGATGTGCGGCCTCGACCTGCACGCGTGCCATCGCTTCAGAGCGGGACGGCACGACGAGCCCCGCCGAGGACTCGACCATCCGGCTGACCTCGCTCCTGGGTTGGGGGCCCGGAAACTCCACCCCATCGGTGGGGAGCCCCGCGGCGCGCGCATCCTCTTCCAGGCGAAATCCGATCATCGACAGCGACCAGTCGGGGAACTCGGGGTGGAGCCGAGCCCAAGCCTGGAGCAGGATGTCTCCGCCTTTCCTGTAGAAGGGGTGCCCGACGAAGGCCAGCCGATGGGTGGCCGGGATGCCAGCGGGCTGGTAGTGCGTTTCGTCCACGAGGTTGTGGAAGCATACACGGGGCGCCGTCACCTCTGCAAACCCCCGGAGCTGATCGGGGAAGAGCAGCTTGATGACGTCGGCCCTGCCGAGCACGAAGCTTCCCACCCGCCGCATTCTCGCCTTCTTCTTCCTGCGCTTGTCGGGGTCCTCCAGGTCGACATAGTTGTCGTCGTCTCCGTAGGCCCCATTGACCTCGCAGACGAAGCGTGCCCCGGTCAGCCACTTGATGGCCAGGCCGATAAGCCCACTCTGGAAGGGGTCATATGCGATGACTGTGAACTTCTGTCGAGACAGCCATCGTTGCTTGAAGGCCCGCCCCACGATCCTGCTCATGTAGATGAATCGGGGGATCAGCAGCTTTTGCCCTTTCATGACCAGCTGGTGGACCTCGATCCCGTTCGCTTCGACGTGCCCGGGTTCAT
>CAYORZ010000153.1:0-5064 GCA_964406485.1 uncultured Gemmatimonadaceae bacterium
CGGTCCATTCGCCGTTGCGCAGGTAGGTCTCGGCTTCCGTCAGACGCCGCGCGGGGTCAAGATCTCCTTCCGTTCCGACGGGACGGTCGATGTCAACGCCCTCGCCCGAGCCTTCGGCGGGGGAGGCCACGTGCGGGCCTCGGGCGGCCTCGTTCCCGGTGAACTCGACGAGGTACGGGCGCGGGTGGTCGAGGCCGCCCAGGCCGCCCTCGCCGAGGGGGCGTCGACACCATGACGTCGTCCCGCCCCCCCGCCCCCCGCGCGGCGCGCCGCCCCGGAACGTCCGACGGCGACGGCCCCGGCGTGCCCGAAGCGATCCCCCGCACCCTCCAGGGGACGGTGGACCGTCTGGGCGCGGCCTCGATCGACCGGATCTGGATCTTTCCCCCCCGGGTGAAGGGGCGGCGTGAATCCGGGTTGATCGTCGTCTCCCGCTACCCCGAGGGGGGGGAGCGCGAGCGCCGCGCCATCATCACCGCCGCGTACCTCGCCGAACGCACGGGGCGGGGACTCCCCGTCGACTGGACCCTCTCGGAAGAGGGTTCGGCCCCCCCCGACCGCCTCCCCCCCCTCGTGGAGGGAGTGGTCCGCCGCGCGGGAGACGACGCCCCTGCGCCGTCCGAAGTCGAGGTTCGCGGTGACCCCGGGGCGTTGCGTCGGTGGTTCTCCGACCACGACGAGGCCCACCTCGACCCCACCCTCTGGCCCTCCGGGGCCGACACAACCGAGCACCCCCCCGCCCTCGGCGGGGAGGCGTCCCACCCCGAGCAACCCGAACCCGCGGAGGAGGCGGAGCCGGCATGAGCGACCATCCCTTCATTCGCCTGTTCAACCGGTACCTGCGAGAGCAGGGACTCCCGGTCACCCATCAACGCAACCGGGTCGCCGCGGCGGTCTTCGGTTCCGAAGACCATCTCTCGGTCGACGACATCGAGGGGATCCTGCGATCACGCGGAGAGCGGATCGGAAAGGCCACCATCTACCGCACGGTCGACCTCCTGGTGAAGAGCCGCCTCGTCGAGGAGCACGACTTCGGGGAGGGCTTCAAGCGCTACGAGCACCGGCTGAGCCGCACTCCGGTGCACCAGCACCTGGTCTGCACCGAGTGTGGCGAGGTCGAGGAGTTCGAAAGCCGCGAGATTCCCGCGATCGAGGCCCGCGTGGCCCGGGAGTTCGGCTTCCGCCCCACCCGTCACCGGCTCGAGATCTACGGCCTCTGCCGCAGCTGCCAGGAGGCCGGCGTCACCCTCACTCCCGAAGGGCTCGCCTGCCCCATCGAGACGGTCTGACCCCTCCATGCCCGCATCGTCCCGCCCCTCCCGCCGCGACGCCCCCGTGCACGCCCTCCACGCCGAGCTCCCCCTCGAGCTGCCGCGCACCTTCCTCGGGCTCGAACCCGAGCTGTCGGACTTCGAATCGGCCTCTGCGGTGATCCTCCCGGTCCCCTGGGAGGCCACGACCAGCTACGGCGGGGGGACGCGCCGGGGTCCGCAGGCGATCCTCGAGGCGTCGCGCTACATCGAGCTGCACGACCAGGAGTTCGGCGTGGAGACCGTGACCCGCTACGGGGTCCACACCCTCCCCGCCCTCGACCTCACCCGGGCGAGTCCCGAGGCAGCGATGGACGAACTCCGCGCGGCCCACGACCAGGTGCTCCAGGCGGTGGGCGACCGCTTTCTCGTGATGGTGGGAGGGGAACACGCCATCTCCTCGCCGGCGATCCGCTCGCACGCCGCCCGACGGGAGAAGCGCATCACCGTGCTGCAGTTCGACGCCCACGCCGATCTCCGTCCCGCGTACGAGGGCTCGCCCGCAAGCCACGCCTCCGCGATGGCCCGCGTGCTCGACGTGGCCGACGTGGTGGGGGTGGGACTCCGCGCCGTCAGCCTCGAGGAGGTCGAGGTCGCCCGCGCCCACGACAGCGTCCACCTGATCTGGGCCGACGAGATGTGGAACGACGAGCGGTGGATGGACCGGGCGCTCGAGCGGCTCGGGCCCGAGGTCTACATCACTTTCGACGTCGACTACTTCGACCCCTCGCTCGTTCCTTCCACAGGCACGCCGGAGCCGGGAGGGGGGGAGTGGTACCCCACGCTCCGCTTTCTTCGCCGCGTCTTCGCGGAGCGGGAAGTGATCGGCTGCGATGTGGTCGAACTCGCCCCGACCCCGGGGCTGCATGCGCCCGACTTCCTGGTGGCCAAGCTCATCTACAAGCTCCTCAACTACCGCTTCCAGAACCGGTACTGACGCGCGTGCCCGACCGGCGTTCCTCTTCCGAGCCCCGAACCTTCTCCCTCCGTGACGGGGTCGAGGTGGGCCGCCCCGTGCCCGGCGCTCACGAGGGCTTCCCCCTCGCGGCGATGACCCGGGTGACCGGCTCGCCGCGGCTGGAAGGGAATCGCATCGGACTCCAGTTCGAGGGGCCGTCGACCTTCGATCGCTGGATCGAGGCGATCGACGAGGCCGAGCACTTCGTGCACTTCGAGAACTACATCCTGCGTGACGACCGCATCGGGCGCGCCTTCCGCGACGCCCTCGTGGCCAAGGCCCGCGAGGGGATCCCGGTACGCGTCGTGTACGACTGGGTCGGATGCTGGGCCACCCCGCGGCGGTACTGGAAGGTGTTCCGCGAGGCGGGGGTGCAGGTGCGCGCCTTCAACCGCCCCAACATCCGGGACCCCCTCGGGGTGCTGCAGCGGGACCACCGGAAGCTCGTCTGCGTCGATGGGCGGGTGGCGTTCGTGGGGGGCTTCTGCGTGGGCGAGGAGTGGGCCGGCCGCCCCGACCAGGCCCCCTGGCGAGACACGGGGGTCGAGATCCGGGGACCCGCGGCGGCCGCAGCGACCCGCGCCTTCGGGAGGGTGTGGGCCGAGATCGGCGATCCCATGCCGGTGGACCTCGATGTGGATCCCGCCCGGGTGGCCCCCGTCGGAACGACGCCGGTCTGGCTCATCGAGGGGGAACCGAACCGGAGTCGCGTCTACCGGACCCTCTCGCTCGTCGCGGCCCACGTGCGGCACCGCCTCTGGATCACCGACCCGTACTTCGTGGCGCCCCGCCCCGTCTCCGAGGCACTCGCTGCGGCGGCGGCGAATGGCGTCGACGTCCGGGTGCTGGTGCCGGCGCACAACAACTGGCCGTGGGTCGGCTCGCTCTCCCGCGGAGGATACCGCTTCCTCCTGGAGCATGGAGTCCGCCTCTTCGAATGGCAGGGGCAGATGATCCACGCCAAGACCTCGGTCGCCGACGGGGTCTGGTGCCGGGTGGGGTCGAGCAACCTCAACGCGGCCTCCCTCCTCGGGAACTGGGAAATCGACGTCGGGGTGCTCGACGCCGATCTGGCCGGGCAGCTCGAGGGACTCTTTCTCGCCGATCTGGCGAGCGCGGTCGAGATCGTGCTCCCCTCCCGGCGGACGTCGCCCGAGCGGGTGCGCGGCGAGATTCCGGGCCCCGTCACCTCGCTCGATCCCGAGGGCAGCGTCCCCGAGCGGCTGGTGGGCGAGCTGCGGCAGCGGACCTCGGGAGGGCGAGGGGGGGGCTCGACCGGGTGGCGGATTGCCGACTTCGTGCGGGCCGGAACGATCTTCGGTGACGCCCTCGCGGGCCACCGACCTCTCGGTCGCGAGGACCGCACCGTCCTGGGGACCGTTTCGCTGGGGGCCCTGCTCCTGGCCGTCCTTTTCGCCTTCCTCCCCCAGGTTGCGGGGTGGGGACTGGCCTTCATTCTCGCCTGGCTCGGGTTGACCGGCGGCGCCCGTGCCTTCCTCGCCGCCCGCCGTGCGCGCGAAGACGAAGTCCCCCTCGCCGAGGATTCCCCGTGACCGAGATCAGCATCTTCATCGCCGTTACGGCCGGCCTGCTTTCCTTCCTCTCGCCGTGCGTGCTTCCCATCGTCCCGAGTTACCTCTCGTTCGTGACGGGAATGACCCTGGACGACCTCCAGGCATCGACGGATCGCCGGCAGGTCATGGTGCACGCCCTGCTCTTCGTGGCGGGCTTCAGCGGAGTCTTCATCATCCTGGGGGCGGGGGCCTCCTTCCTCGGCGTCTTCTTTCAGGCATACGAGGAATGGATCGCCCGGATCGGTGGTGTGCTGGTCATCCTCCTGGGTCTGCACCTGATGGGCGTGTTCCGCTTCCTGCCGCTGCTCCGCGAGCGCCGCGTGCACCTCGCCGACAAGCCGGGCGGGCACCTGGGAACCCTTGCGGTCGGGGCCGCGTTCGGAGCCGGGTGGACCCCGTGCATCGGGCCGGTTCTCGGCGCCATCCTCACCCTTGCCAGCACCCAGGACACGGTCTGGGCCGGGGTGGGACTCCTGACTGCCTATTCGGCAGGACTTGCGGTTCCCTTCGTCCTGGCCGCTCTTGCCCTCGATCGTTTCCTCCACACCTTCAAGCGGATGCGGCGGTGGATCCCCGTGCTCGAGAAGGCGTCGGGTGCACTCCTGGTGCTCCTGGGACTCCTGCTCGTGACCGGAAGCTTTGCAGTTCTCACCGGCATCCTGGCTCGCTTCACCCCCGACTTCCTGCTCGAGCGGATCTGAGTCCGGGGGGCGGGCCCCGAACCCTGAGCGGAGTCTTCGACCATGACGAGTGCCCCCGCGACCCCCGGCCTGCTCGGTCGCCTTCTCGACCGGGTGGAGCGGGTGGGCAACGCCCTCCCCGACCCCATCACGCTCTTCGCCCTCCTGGCGATATCGGTGGTGGGCATCTCCTGGCTGGCGTCCGTGATCGGGGTGAGCGCGGTGCACCCGGGTACCGGCGAGACGGTGGAGGTTGTCAACCTCCTCTCGGGTGAGGGCTTTCGGCGGATGATGACCGACGCGGTCGACAACTTCACCGCCTTTCCGCCGTTGGGCCTGGTGATCGTCGTCATCATCGGGATCGGGGTGACGGAGCGCAGCGGGCTGATCTCGACCGCCCTGCGCTCTCTTCTCCAGGCGGTACCCGATTCGCTCCTCACCGCCACCCTCGTCTTTGCGGGGATCATGAGCAATGTGGCGGTCGATGCGGGGTACGTGGTCGTGGTCCCGATGGGAGCCGTCCTCTTCGCGGCAGCCGGGCG
>CAYORZ010000154.1:0-5047 GCA_964406485.1 uncultured Gemmatimonadaceae bacterium
GCGCGCTGGGGGGCCACCTCGGCGCTCCCCCGGACCCGGAGGTCGATGGAGTGCACCCAATCACGGGAATCGAGCCCCAGCGCCTCGCGCAGCGCCGCATCGGGCTGGAACTCGGGGGGTGCATCGCGCCCGCACCCCGCCGGCGCGAGCGCCACGATGACGAGGGTCAGGAGCCGCGACCTCACCCGTCGTCGTGTCGGGTCCCGCACTCGATGCAGAAGCGCCACCCCGGCTCCAGCGTCGCTCCGCACCGGGCGCAGGGAATCAGCGCCATGTCGGTACCGCAGAAGGGGCAGAAGTTCATCTTCTCGCGCACCGGCAGCGTCTCGCGGCACCAGAAGCAGACCCCGTCGTCGCCGGGGGCCGCGCCCGTGCCCTGCGTCGGCGCCGCCTCGGGGGGGGAGACACTGCTCTCGGCGTCGGGGCGCGCTCCCGGGTCCCCGTCGGCGGGGGCTTCGGGCGCGAGGTCGTCGACCGAGGGGGCGGCGTCGAGCGTCACGGTCAGCGCCGTCTGCACCTCGTGCTCCGGGCGCGGTCGTGCTCCGGGCGCGGGCGCGTCGTCGGGGTCGGCGTCGTCTTCCGGCGGGATGTGCTCGGCAACCAGCTGGACGTCGACGGCGGCGTACTCGCGAAAGAGTCCCGTATTGGGATTCGAACGCGCGAGTTCGCGCTCCATCTCGCGGCGGGCGTGCTCGGACTCGAGCGAGACCAGCCCCTCCTCTCCGGCGAGGAGGCGGAGGATCAGGTGCTCGTAGTCCCCATTCATCTCGACCCCGACGAGATCGCGGTGGGTACGATACGGCACGAGATCCTGGTAGATCTCGGCCACGGTGAAGGGGCGACCGAGCCCCGCCGGATCGCGCTCGCGAAGGGCATGGACGAGGGCGTGGTGCAGCCGCTGCAGGGGCGTCATCGAGGTGGTATCGGACATCAGGGAGGGGGTGAAGGGCCCGGTGGGCTCGACGTGGCAGGGGGATCCGGGATTCAATCCGAACCGTCTTCCAGAGACATCAGACCGCTTTCGGCCGCCGCCCGCAAGAACACCTCCGGGTTTGCGAAGGGGATCCGCACCCCTTCCTGCTCGTGCCAGCGCTCGGCCATCCGTCGCATGAAGGCGGCCATCGGCTCGTGGTGAAAGCCGGCGGCGTCGCGCATCGCCCGCACGATCTCGCTCCAGGTGCCCCGGTAGACGTGCCCCTCCCGGGTCCGGACCCGGTGCACGGCCTCGCGCCGTCCCCCCTCGAAGAGCTCGAGCTGGGAGGGGTCGAGGTCGATGCCCGGAGTCCCGTGTACCCGCGCCTCCACCTCGGCCAGGAGGCGGTCGATGGGGTCGTCGAGTTCCTCGAGCACGCGCAGGCGGTCTTCCCAGGGCGTGACGCGGGCATCACCCGACTCGATGAGCCAGAGGGCCCGCTTCAGTTCGAGGATCCGCCAGACGGCGAGGGCGTCCCAGTGCTCGCCCGGAGGAACCCGTTCGAATTCGCGGAGGGAGCCTTCCCAATCGCCGCGGTCGTAGAGCCGGTGGCCGAGGTAGACCCGGGCCTCGTGGAGGTCGGGGGCGATCCGGAGCGCCCGCCGCACCTGCCGCCCCGCTTCGACGTCGTCGCCGAGCCGGTGGAGGGTGTAGCCCAGGGAAGCCACCGCTTCGGCGCTGTCCGGGCGGGCAGAGATGGCACGCGAGAAGACGTCGCGCGCCTGCGCGTAGAGGCCGTCCCGGTAGAGGGCGCGCCCCATGGTGAGCATGAGCTCGATGTCGTCATCGAAGCCCATCCGCTCCACCCGGTTGAAGAGGCGGAGCGCCTGGATGCGGTGGCCGAGCCGGAGAAGTGTCTCGCCCATCCCCACGAGGGCGTCTTCGTGGGTCGCGTCGAGAACGAGGGCGCGCTCGAATGCCCGGCGCGCCCACGCATACTCCTCGCGGGCGAGCCGCGCGTAGCCGAGTCCGACCGCCAGCTCCACGGCGTTCGGATAGAGCGCGAGCCCCTCCTTCAGCATTTCGAGGGCGCCGTCGTAGTCACCGATGTCGTAGAGGCGATGCGCCTGCTCGTCGTATTCCTCGGACGAGAGGAACGCTTCGGACATGAACGCCACTCCGGAGAAGTTCAGAGGACCGTCTGAAGTGCAATGTACACCCGCCCGCGGGGCGGTACCACCGTGAATCGGGGCGCCCTCCGGGGGAGGGGTCCGCGTCGTGCGGGAAAGCAGGGGGGCGTGGGCGCCGTCCGGGGGAACGCCACGCCGGAGGGGACGACCCTAGCGGGAGCCCTGGAGAGGCGTGCCGTACCGTACGCCGCAGAGGGGGCAGACGACGTGGCGCCCCACCCGCTGCAGGCGCCGTTCGGGCGCGGTGTGCCGAGGGCAGATCACCGCTCCTCCTGCCTCCTGGGCCGCTCGTACTTCGGCCCGCTCCGCCTTCGTCGCCTTCGGAACGCGAAGCTCGTAGCGGAGCGACGAGGCCGAGCATTCCAGAAGGACCGTGCCCGAGCCGTCCGCTTCGTTGCGCACGTGGAGGGGCTCCAGGAACCCCCCCATGGGAGAGGCCAGGTGGCCGCCGCGGTAGTAGGCTTCGAGGAGGGCCTTCACGCCCTTCGTCAGGGGGAAGCCCTCGGAGGAGGCAGGTTCCTGCCTGTGCCAGCCTGGAGACATCCGTCTCTGGGGTTGAGGACCGACCGGGGCGGGCACCGTTCCGCCGCCTGGATCTGCGACGCGCGCGCAGGGCGCGGAAGATCCCACGCCCACTCGTCGCGCGGAAGGCCCCTGTCGCGCCCGGTCCACCCCGGATGGCCGACGGGCCCGGCGGGGTGATCCCCACCGGGCCCGTCCTGTGCCTGCAATCGGACCGCCCGGGCCCGGGTCGGAGGGAGACCCGGGAGCCGGCGGCGGTCTGCCGGATCAGGCCGCGCCTACTCCGTCGCGGACCTTGGCGGTGTCCGACGAGCCGTGCTCGAGCGCGGGCTGGCAGAAGCGGAGTCCCACCATATGCAGCTGATCCAGGTCGGGATCGTCCAGGTCCGGGTACCGCTCGGCCAGATAGTCGATGGTTTCCTCCATCCACACCTTCTGATCGTCGGCGGACGCCTGGAGCACCCCGCAGCGATTGATATGACTGAAGAGCTCGTCACGAGCCCGATCCATGAGCTTTTCCTTCTGCACGGACACCCTCCTCGATATGTGGGCGGCCCCGCGCCGGTCCCGCCCCCGGCCTCGCCGATTCGCGAGGGTGGGGAGCGCATGGACGGCCACGGGGCACGTATTCAGGTCTACAGCTATGAAATATAACCCAACGCCGGAGCCGGGCCAAGCCACGACCCCGTCCGTGTCGGGTACCGCCGCCGCCCCGATGTCCCCGGCGCTCGCCTCTGCCCCGGGGTCGGGAATTCGCGGCCGGGATCGGTTACCTTCGTGCGTCGACACGGCTCCTCCGTCGCTCCCCGGAGTCCTCTCCACGGGGCAAGGGGGGAGGCCGTGCCATCCGGATCACCCCGCTGGAGTCCCCCGTGTACGTCGAAGCCTTCCTCCTCTGCGATGCCGCCCGAACCGACGAATGGGGGCGCATCGATGTCCAGGGGCAGTACCACGCCCTCTCCGCCCCCGGTTTTCCCGCTGTTCACGACATCGTCCTCCTCCTGACCCTGCAGTGGGACCGGGGGGATCACGGGCGCTACGACTTCGTCGTCGAGATGGTGCCCCCCGACGGCTCGGCCCCGAAGTTCGCCGTCCGGGGCCAGACGGAAGTGGGAACCACGCCCGACGATCGCCCGCGCGCGCGAACCACCCTCATCCAGCCGATGGAACAGGTGATCTTCGAGACGGCGGGGGAGTACCGCTTCCGGTTGAAGGTGAAGGGACGGGTCTTCGAGGGACCCCGCCTCTTCCTCATCGAGGGTGAGCCGCTCGACGAACCGGCATGACCGTGCTTCCGGCCTCGACGGAGAGCTGCTGACGCCGTGCGCGACGTGACCACGCCGGAAGGGGGCCTCCCCGCGAAGGGAGGGGGCCGGAGGGTGGGGGTGGTCTGCCTCACCGGGATCGGCGACGTCGTGCACGCGCTCCCCCTCGCTCTCGACCTCAAGGCCGACGACCCGACCAGGGAGGTGGTCTGGATCGCCGAACCGGCGCCGGCCGAGGTGGTGCGGCACCACCCCGCCGTCGACCGTGTCGTCGTCTTCCGGAAAGGGGCGGGGTGGAGGGGCGTCCGGGAGCTGTGGGGGGCCTTCGCGGGCCGTCGCTGCGACCTCACCCTCAACTTCATGCGCTACATGAAGGGGGCGATCGCTACCCTCGCGACCCGCGCCCCGGTCCGGATCGGGCTCCCCCGCTCCAAGACGCGCGACGGGGTGCATCTCATCCATACCCACACCCTGGACGAGGTCCCGTGGTGCCACACCCAGGACCTCTTTCTCGGCTTCCGGAAGACGTTGGGACTCCCGACTGACGCCCCCGTGCGGTGGGGGATCCGCTTCACCGAAGACGAAGTCGCCGAACGGGATCGCACCTTCGGGGCGCTCCGGGAGTCTGCACGGGGGCCACTCGTGGGACTCGTCCTCGCCACGGCCAACGCGAGCAAGGACTGGCCGGCCGAACGGTATCCGCCCCTCGCCCACGCCCTGGTCGCCGACTTCGGAGCCACGGTCGTCCTGATCGGCGGGCCGTCGGAGCGCGAACGGCGGGCGGCCCAGGCGATCCGCGAGGCGGGGGTCCCGGTGGTCGACGCGCTCGAGGACTCGGTACGGGCGATGATGTGGCGGGTGCAGGGGGTCGACCTCCTGATCAGCCCCGACACCGGTCCGCTGCACGTTGCCCACGCCCTCGAGACGCCGGTCGTCGGCCTCTTCGGCCACACCAACCCGTGGCGGGTGGGGCCGTGGCGACGGTACCATGATCTCGTGATCGACCGCTACACCGACCCCGACGAGCGTCCCGACCCCTCCCGCTACGACCCCCGCAGCGGGCGGATGGAGCGGATCACCGTCGCCGAGGTCCTGGAGCGGGTGGAGCGTGCTCTGGCCGGCGAGAGGATGCGATGAGGATCCCCCCGGGATTCGAG
>CAYORZ010000155.1:0-5046 GCA_964406485.1 uncultured Gemmatimonadaceae bacterium
GGTCCGGAAGTAGGTCGAGTTGCACGAGCGCGTGTTGCAGTCGAGGTAGACGCTGAGCGCGCCCGAGCGGACCGCCCCGTTGGGCTCCTGCGCGGAAAGGAGCGTGGGTCGCGCCATGGCGAGCGCGACAAGAGCGAACAGCGGCAGAAAAAGACGGGACGACATCGCGGACCCGGGAAAGGCGTCGGTGGCGGATGGAAAGAGGGCGGATCGGACCATCGGACCGCCCCACCCGTGAACACACCTTTCCGGGCGCTTGCGTTGGGTTGGTCCTCGCGAGTTCGCCTCGCTTCGGCGGTCGCCGGACCCCGGAGTACCCACACCGGGAGGGGGGAATGGTTCCGATCGCGACCCTCGATCTGGAGGGCGCACTCCGCCGGCACTTCGGGCACGACGCCTTCCGTCCGGGGCAGGAGCGCCTCATCCGGGCCACGCTCACCGGGCGGGACGCGGTGGGGCTGCTCCCCACGGGTGGCGGAAAGAGCGTGACCTACCTCCTGCCGGCGGCGGTGGGGGAGGGGATCACCCTCGTCGTGAGTCCGCTCGTCTCGTTGATGGCCGACCAGCAGCGGCGGTGGCGCGAGGCCGGGCTCCGGACCGAGGCGCTGCACGCGGGGGTGCCGGCCGGCGAACGGCAGGCGATCCTCGCGCGGGCGTCCCGCGGAGAGGTCGACGTGCTCCTCCTCGCGCCGGAGCGGCTGACCACCCCCGCCCTCGCCCCCCTCCTGGCTTCGGGGCGGGTGGGGAGGGTCGCGATCGACGAGGCTCACTGTCTCATCCAGTGGGGATTCGACTTCCGCCCCGCCTACCTCGCGGTGGCGGGGATCGGGCGGCGGCTGCGCTGCCCGGTGCTTGCCGTGACAGCGACCGCCACCCCCGAGGTGCGCGAGGCGATCGAGCGGGTGCTGGAGCTGCGCGATCCGGTGCGGGTGCAGCGTTCCTTCGATCGCCCCAACCTCGACTGGCGGGTGCAGCGGGTGTCGGGAGAGCGGGCGCGGTGGGAGGCGCTGGTCGGGCTGCTCGCGTGGCCGGGGCCGGCCCTGGTCTACGCCCCCACGCGACGGAGTGTCGAGGCCGTGCGGGCGGCGCTCGCGCGCCTCGGGGTGGGCGCCGAAGCCTACCACGCGGGACTCGCCCCCGCGGAACGCACCCGTATCCAGGACCGCTTCATCGCGGGTGAGGTGCGGCTGGTCGTCGCCACCAATGCCTTCGGGATGGGGGTCGACAAGGCCGACGTGCGGCAGGTCATCCACTGGGCGCCTCCGGGGTCGATCGAGGCGTGGTACCAGGAAGCGGGACGGGCGGGCCGCGACGGGGCGCCGTCGCGCTGCACCGTGCTCTGGCACCCCGACGACCTGGAGTTGCAGAAGCGGCTGGCCGCGACGTCGGGGGGAGACCGCGACGGCGGCGGGCTCGCCGATCCCGGAGGGAGGCGGCGGTGGGCTCGCGCCCGCAGGCGCCGACTCCGTGCGCTCGCGCGCTTCCTGCGGGGCCGACGTTGCCGCCGCGCCAGCGTCCTGGAGTACCTGGGCGAGCCCGATCCGCCGGCAGCTTGCACCGCCTGCGACCGTTGCTGCCCGGGGCGCGTTTCGTCTCTTTGAGGGCCGCCCCGGTTCCGGTATCTTTCAAGGTTCATGCTCGTCGAGCACGAGCGTCTGTTCCCCGACCGCGCCGGATTTCATGGATCCGTACCTTTCCGAAGACCATCGGTCGCTCCGCGCGCAGGTGGCCGACTTTGCCCGCGAGGCCGTCGCCCCTGTCGCTCGCGAACTCGATGCCACCTCGACCTTCCCGTGGGAGAATGTACGGGCGATGGCCGAGATGGGGCTGCTCGGGGTCCCGATCCCCGAGGAGTACGGGGGCATGGGGCGCGACTACACGAGCTACATTCTCGTGGTCGAGGAACTGGCGAAGGTCGACGCGAGTCACGCGATCACGATCTCGGCGCACACCACCCTGGGGAGCGGACCGATCCTGGAGTTCGGCACCGAGGAGCAACGGCGCCGCTTCCTCCCGTGGCTGGCGAAGGGTGAGGTGCTCGGCGGATTCGGACTGACCGAGCCCGGCGCCGGCTCCGATTCGGGCGGCACGCGCACCCGGGGGGTACGGGACGGGGCGGGATACCGACTGAACGGGTCGAAGATCTTCATCACCCACGCGGGGGTCGGAGAGATCTTCACCGTGACGGCGGTGACCGATCCCGCGAAGGGCACGAAGGGAATCTCGTCGTTCATCGTCACCAAGCCGACCGTCGACATCGAGACGTGCGAGGCGCTCGGCATCGGACACCGCCCGGCCATCGGCTACCTCGAGGGGGTCCGGTCGGGAAAGAAGGAAGACAAGATGGGGTGGCGCGCCTCCGACACGCGCGAACTCCTCCTCGACGACGTCGCGGTGCCGGCGAGCCACCTTCTCGGAGAGGAAGGCCGCGGTTTCGTGAACTTCATGAAGACGCTCGATGCCGGTCGCATCGGGATCGCGGCCCTCTCGCTCGGGCTGGCGGAAGGCGCCTTTCAGGCGGCGCTGCGCTACACCACGGGGCGGGAGCAATTCGGTCGCAGGTTGTGGGACTTCCAGCAGGTGCAGTTCCCGATGGCCGACATGGCCACCGAGATCCGGGCCGCGCGGCACCTCACCTACCACGCCGCGTGGCTGAAGGACCGCGGCCGGCCGTACTCGACCGAGGCGGCCATGGCCAAGCTGTTCGCCTCCGAGCTCGCGATGCGCGCGACGCTTCAGGCGATCCAGCTCATGGGTGGAGCAGGGTATTCCGATGAACATCCGGTCGAGCGGATGGCGCGCGACGCCAAGGTCTGCGAGATCGGTGAAGGGACCAGTGAGGTCCAGCGCCTGGTGATCGCCCGTCACCTTCTCCGGCAGGAGTTGAAGGCGACGGCGGCCTGACCCGCGTCCCCCGCCACTTCGGGCGGGGGGTGGGGGTGGAGCCCGGGCGTGGCCGGATTCGAGACCGGTCGAGGGTTGTGGTCGGAGGTCGGGAGCCGTTCGGCCCTGTCGTCCGATCGAGCCAGCGCGACGCGGAACGGATCCGGGCGTGGACCCGACATGACAAACAAAGGAGCGGTTCGCCTTGCGGCGAGAAATTCTCGTGAGCGCGTCCCCACAGGAATCGTGGGTGGCGTTGCTCGAAGACGGCCAGCTGGTCGAGATCATGTTCGACCGGCCGGACCAGGATCGCCTTGTGGGCGATATCTATCTCGGAAGGGTCGAGGCGGTCCTTCCCGGCATCCAGGCGGCCTTCGTCGACATCGGCGAGGAAAAGGCCGGCTTCCTCCACGTCTCCGATCTTCTCGGGGAGGAGGACGATGACGACGACGCCGGCAACGGCAACGGCAACGGCAACGGGGGCGGCGGGGGGCGACGGTCCCGCAAGTACCCCCCGATCCAGGACCAGGTGAAGAAGGGCGAGGAGATCCTCGTCCAGGTCACCAAGGAGCCGATCGGGACCAAGGGACCCCGGGTGACCGCCCAGGTCTCGCTCCCGGGGCGCTTCCTGGTCTACATGCCGTTCTCGTCGCACGTCGGGGTCAGCCGCAAGATCGACGGGCGCGAGGAACGGTCCCGTCTGCGGGCCATGGCGCGCGGGGTGATTCCCGAAGGCGCGGGCGGGGTGATCGTCCGCACCGTGGGCGAGGAAGTCACCCGCGAGACGCTCGAGGCGGAGTTCCGCCGGCTCCACGACCGGTGGAAGAAGATCCAGCGGCGGGCCCGCGCGCAGAAGGCACCGTCGCGGGTGCACGGCGAGGCCAGGATGGTCAGCGGGGTGATTCGCGACCTCTTTTCCGACAAGTTCGACCGTCTCACCGTCGATTCGAAGGAAGTCCACGCCGAGATCACCTCGTACGTCTCGAGCGTCTCTCCCGAACTCCTCGAGCGCATCCATCTCCATCAGGGTGCCGTCCCCCTCTTCGACGAGCACGGGGTGGAAGAGGAGATGCGCAAGGCCTTCGACCGCCGCGTCGACCTCCCCTCGGGCGGCTACATCATCGTCGAGCCCACCGAGGCGCTGGTCTCGGTCGACGTCAACACCGGGCGCTACACCGGCCGCCGCGACCCCGAGCACACGATCCTGCGCACCAATCTCGACGCGGCGCGCGAGGTGGCCCGGCAGCTGCGACTGCGCGACGTGGGCGGCATCATCGTCGTCGACTTCATCGACATGGAGTCGCAGGAGAACCGCGACCGGGTCCTCCACGAATTGCGGAGCCACCTGGGGCGGGACCGCGCCCGCACCCGCGCCTACGAGGTATCGGAACTCGGGCTGGTCGAGATGACGCGCCAGCGGGTGCGACCCTCGCTGGTGCAGTCGCTGACCGCCCCCTGCCGGCATTGCGGGGGGTCGGGACGGATCTCGACGCCGGCCACCGTGCTTCGTCGCATCGAACGCGCGCTTCTTAGGGCGGCGGCGGCGGAGCGGAGCGTGGTGGTGCGGGTCCACCCCGAAGTCGCCCTCGAACTCCTGGAGTCGGAGCCCGACTTCCTGCGACGCCTCGGCCAGCGGACCCGCATGGAGCTGGACCTCCGCGACGACCCGCTCCTGCGGGAAGACGAGTTCCATCTTCTTGCCGGCCCCTCGGAGGCCGACGTCACCGAGAAATACGTGGGTCGATGACGGAAGGCGACAACGGGTTGACCCCCGGCCTCCGACGATACACATTTACAGGCTCTGTTGATTGGACGGACCCCCTGAACGGGCGCGCACGATGTACGCCGTGATCAAGACTGGTGGAAAGCAGTTCCGGGCCGAGCCGGGGAAGACCCTCCGGGTCCCCTCCCTCGACGTCGAGCTCGGAGAGACCGTCACCTTCGAGACGGTCCTCCTCGCCTCCGATGGCGACGAGGTGAAGGTGGGGGCGCCCGCCGTCGACGGTGCGTCGGTGACCGCCGAGGTGGTCAAGCACGGTCGCGACAAGAAGGTGATCGTCTTCAAGCGGAAGCGCCGGAAGGGCTACCGCAAGAAGCAGGGTCACCGCCAGGGCTTCACCGAGATCAGGATCGACGAGGTCGCGCTGGCCTGAGGCCGCGCGT
>CAYORZ010000156.1:0-5027 GCA_964406485.1 uncultured Gemmatimonadaceae bacterium
CTTGGCGACGGGGGGCGTCTCGGTTATCATTGTTGCGAATGAGAACCATTTTCATCCGCCGAGTCGCCTCATGCAGATGCTTCCCGGAGAGGAGACCGAGTCCGTCGCGATCCTTGCCCGTTCCCCCCGGGGGATGATTCTGTCGTGCCCCTGCTGCGATCGCTACGAGATCCGGTTGGGAAACGCGGTCTTCGAGATGCCTCCTCACCTGCTCCACGAACTGGCGCGCGTGCTCCGGGAGATGGAATTCGAACCGCACGACCCTCAGGGGCCGCGTCCCCACCTGCTGAAGCCGTGCGAAGACGCGCCTGTGGCCTTCGCCTTTTCCGAGGAAGAGCGCATGGAACTGCAGTCCCTCGTCGACGAGGTGCTCGCCATCGGACCGACTTTCGGCTTCGCGGCCCGCGTGCACTGCGCCTGAAATGATGCATATCCGCACCCTACACACCGAATTCGCATGATGGGACCCCGCCTCAAGAAGATCCGCTCGCTCGAAACGCCGCTTCCGGGCCTCACCCGCAAGCGCCCCCGCCCCGACGCGGCGCCGCCCGGGCAGCACGGGCGTCAGCGCCGGCGCCGGCCGAGCGAGTACGCGCGCCAGCTCCGCCACAAGCAGGCCGTGCGCCTGAACTACGGCATTTCCGAGGGGCAGCTGCGGCGCTACTTCGCGCGCGCGTCGGCTGCCCCCGGCGTGACCGGTGAAGTGCTGCTCGCGCTGCTGGAGAGCCGGCTCGCCAACGTGGTCTTCCGCCTGGGGTTTGCGCCGACCGGCCCCGCCGCGCGCCAACTCATCTCGCACGGCAAGGTGCGCGTGAACGGGCGCAAGGTGGACCGCGCGTCGTACGAGGTGCGGCCGGGTGACGTGATCACCCTCTCCGACGCGGCGCTGGACAACGGCCATGTACTTGCCGCCATCGAGCGCGGTCCGGAGGTGGCGCTGCCGTCGTACCTGCTGCGTTCGCAGGACGGCAGGGTGGGCCGTATGGTGGGCCCGCCCCTCCGCGCCGACGTGCCGTTCATCGTCGACGACGCCGCAGTGGTGGAGTTCTACGCGCGGCGATAACCGACGCGGGCGGCGGGGGGAGCGAGGGTAGCGTGGACGCCCCCCCTCACCCCCCCGTTCCGGCGCGGTAGTCCAGCGGGGGGTCGCGGTCGCCCAGCAGGGGGACGTACTCGAAGTCGGGGCCGACGCGCTCGCGGTACTCCGACCGAGCGGCCTCCACGAGGGCGGGGTCGGTGAAGAGGTCGACGGCGGTCATGGCGAGGGTCTGGGCGGCCACGAGCATCCCCTTGGTGCCGATGGGGGTGCCGCCGGCGGCGATGGCTTGCCAGGAGTGGGCCGCCGTGCCCGGGACCCAGGTGGCCGACGACATGCCCCCCGTCGGCGTCACCCAACTCACGTCGCCCACATCGGTCGAGGCCGACCCCCCCTCGAGGGCCACGACGAAGGGGGCGACTTCGGCGGCCGTGTGCAGCGGAGGCGGCGCGTCGAAGCTCTCCCGGAGTGTCTCGGCGAAGCGGCGGTCGTCGGCGTCGTAGTGCACCCCCCCGACTTCGGCGAGGTTGGCGTGCATCGCGCGTCCCAGCGCCACGTTGGGGAGGATCGCGTAGACGCCGTGGATCACCTCGTGCTCGACGCGGGTGCCCGTTCCCAGCGCCGCTCCTTCAGCGGCCCGGGCGAGCCGCTCGAAGATCTCGTCGACCACGACCGGGTCGGGGTGGCGCACGTAGTAGAAGACCTCGGCGAAGTCGGGGACGACGTTGGGCGCGGCCCCCCCCGAAGTGATCACATAGTGGATCCGCGTGCGGTCGGGCACGTGCTCGCGCAGCAGGTTGGCCATGTGGTTCATCGCCTCGACCCCATCGAGCGCCGAGCGTCCCCGCTCCGGTGCCGCGGCGGCGTGCGCCGAGACGCCGTGGAAGCGGAACTTGGCCGACTTGTTGGCCAGCGACGAGTAGACGCTCGCGTTGTTGCCGTCGCCGGGGTGCCAGTGCAGGGTGATGTCGACGTCGTCGAAGAGCCCCTCGCGCACCATGTAGACCTTGCCGGCGCCGCCCTCCTCGGCCGGCGTCCCGTAGACGCGCAGGGTGCCGGCGATGTCGTTGGCCTCCATCCACGCCCGGGTCGCGACCGCCGCCGCCACCGAGCCGGCGCCGAAGAGGTGGTGCCCGCAGGCGTGCCCCGCGGCCGACTCGGCGATCTCGCTCCGGTACGGCACCCGGTCCTGCGAAATGCCGGGGAGGGCATCGAACTCGGCGAGCACAGCCACCACCGGCGTCCCGCTTCCGTAGCTGGCCACGAAGGCGGTGGGCATGCCCGCCACTCCAGGCGTCACCGTGAAGCCCGCGCGGGCGAGTTCTTCCTGGAGGAGTCCCGAACTGGCGTGCTCCTGGTAGCCCAGCTCGGCCCACCCCCAGATCGTCTGGGCCATCTCTCCGTACTCCTCGCCGCGAGCCTCGATGTGCTCGCGTACGAACGCCTTCCCCCCCTGCCCCGCGAGGGGTGCAGCGCAGGCAAGGATCACGGCTCCTCCGAGCAGGGTGCATGGGCGCATCTCGGTCGCTCCTCTGGGTGTGAAGGGATCGTCTACCGAAGTAGTATGCCCGGTGCGTCGCGGCCACCCCGATGGCACGAACAACCAGAGGGTTGTATGTTGGCCTCGTCCGATTCCCGATTCACCCCGCATCCACTCCGGAGCCGATCGTCATGGCGCTGAACACTGCCACCCCCTACCTGATTCTCGGAGGACGCGCCCGCGAGGCGCTCGACTTCTATGCAGCCGCGCTCGAGGGCGAGGTCACCGCGGTCCAGCGCTTCGGCGACATCGACCAGAGCTGCCCCGAAGCGTTGCGCGACCACGTAATCCACGCCGAGGTGCGGGCGGGTGACGCGGTACTCCTGTTGAGCGACGGCGCTCCGAGCACCGAGACGGCGATGTCGCTCGACGAGGCAGGGGGAGCCGGGGCGGCCACACGCCCCGCGGCCACGGTGCAGGTGGCCCTCGCCTTCGGAGAGGCCTCGGCACTGCGCCGCTCCTTCGACGCCCTGGCCGAAGGGGGCGAGGTGGTGGAGGCGGTCTTCGATGCCCCGTGGGGCGGGGTCTTCGGTGCCCTCCGCGACCGCTTCGGGATTCACTGGATGTTCACGGGCCCCCGCGAGGGGTAGCGCTTCCCATCACCCGCGCGGCTTCGGCGCCCACCGCTCCCCTCCGGCAGTCGGCGCTGGCCAGGAAGTCGGCGGCGATGCGGGCCTGGACGTCGAGGGCGCGTTCGAGGGAAACCGCGCAGGTGGCGTGCACGCACTCCAGGATCGCGTGGCGTCCGGCGGCGATCCCCGGGGTGTCGGCGGGGGGAAGCGGCGGAAGCATGTCGCCCCCGATCTGGAAGGGGTCTTCGTGCACCGGACGGCGTCCGTCGTCGCCCTCGGCGCCCGCGAGTGCCCAGGCGTGCGCCAGAGCCTCGGGAAGCGGCGCGGCGCGGTCGACCAGCCATCCCTCGGCGTCGGCGGCCCGCAGCGCCCGGCCGGTCAGGAGGGCCGCGAGCAGCCGCCGCCGGCCCTGGCGATCGGTGCGGCGCAGGGGCCAGTGACACCCCTCCATCCCCGGCACCACGGGGAGCGTGACCTCGGGCCAGCCGAGGCGGGCGTCATCGACGGCGACGAGGTGGTGGCAGTGCACGAGCAGCTCGAGCATGCCGCCGAGGCAGCGCTTGCCGCCCACGAAGCCCACCGAGGTACGAAAATCGTCGTGGAGCCGGCGGGCGGTGCGGCTCCACCCGGTGGTGATCGCGAGACCGGCGTCGACGTCGTCGAGGGCGGCGAAGAATTCCGAGGTGTCGGCCCCGACCATCTGCGTGGCGAGGTGGAAGTCGCCCGACACGATCACCCGCTCGATCCCTTCGTCCAGCAGCCAGTCGAGGGCGCGGTTGAGCTCTGCATCGACGTCGTGGTTGTAGCTCTCGCGGCCGAGGGTCACGACGCCGATGCGGCCGTCGTGTTCGGCGTTCACGTACAGCTGCGAGCCCTCGGGAGTCCCCAGTGCCGCGAGCGTCTCGGGGTACCACGCCCCCTCGGCCGCCGCCGGCATGAGGGTGTGGGAGCGTTCGACAAGGGCGCGGACCTCGTCGGCGCCCCGGTCGCGCATCAGGGCGAAGACCCCCCGCCGGAACTGCGCGCAGAGTTCGCCGATCGCGTTCATCTGCGCGAGTTGCCCCCGTTCCTCCTTGAGGAGGAGGGTGGCCATCTGGAAGAGGGGTCCCAGGATCCGGCACTCGAACTCCGACTCGCCGGCGGCATCGAGCGGCCAGTCGACCAGCGGGCGGAAGTGGTTCGGGGGGTACCACGTCTGGCCCGTCTCCTTCCGCTCCTCCAGGTCGGGGGTGGGGGTGAAGAGTCCCCCGTACTGCAGAGCCAGGTGATGCAGGCACGACCAGGTGAGAAAGTTCGCCCCCTTCGCCCCGATCGCGTCGTGCGCGCGGAAGGGGTTGGGACCCACGAGCCGCCGCACCAGCTTGTCGACCTTCCAGTACGGCATGTTGGTGGCCCCGTGGTGGCGCAGCGCGGCGAGGGTGAGTCCGCAGAAGACGACGTCGAGCACGAACGACCAGTCGTCGCTCACGGGGATGGGGATCAGCCCCAGCGCCCAGAGGAGCCGGGTGACGGCGCTCGGCGCGCCGTCGTCGACGACTTCGAAGACCTTGTTGATCTGATGCGGGAAGGCAGGGTGGGCCACACCCACGCCCAGTTCCCGTGCCGGAAAGCCCGACGTGACCGAACGGATCTCGATCGCGGGAAAGGCGGAGCGGAAGAGGGCGTAGTGCGCCCGCTTCACCTCGAGCACCTCGGGCACCGCCTCCAGGAGAAAGCGGGGACGCAGCCCGGCGAGGCTCTCGGGCAGACGCCGGCCGTCGTAGCTCAGCCGGATGACCGACGCCATGATCGCCCGGGCGCGCTCCGGACCGAAGCCCGCGACCAGTCCGTCGAAGTGCGCCCCGATCCCGTCGGGAGCCCCCGCCAGGTCGAGGGCGAC